>CAJMPF010000001.1 GCA_905215195.1 uncultured bacterium
CATCAACAAGGCGGAATGTGGGAGGTGTTCGGATAAAGTCGATAATCAAGGTAGTACTTAAGTGTTTGCGTATAACCTAAGAATCAATACGCCCGGCACTCTGTCGGGCGTATTCTATTGAAGACTATGTTTCCTAACAAGGAGTAACCGATATGGGTCTGATTCAAAAGAAGGACGAGAAGGACGAGATCGACGGCATTCAGATCATCGAGCGCGGCGAAGGCCCCGACGGTGATGAGGACGAGAAGATCGACCTGGTCACCGGTACGTCTGCCGAGCACATTGCTGCCGGTACGACGGCCGAGGAGGAGGACGCCCGTCTGGAGGCTCAGATTGCCGCGGATGCCGCTGACGAGAATCTGATGCCCGAGGAGCAGGACGAGGACGATGACTCCGACGTGGATGACCACGCTTGCAAGCACAAGAAGACGATGATTGCCGCCTTTGTGGTTGCAGTCGTGATTGCTGCCGTGATTGGCTTCTTTATTGGCAATGGTGGTTTTGGCGGCAAGGGCGTCGGCTCGGCGACCCTGACCGAGGACCAGCTCGATTCGACCGTGGCAAGCTACAGCTACAACGGCAAGAAGAGTGACATCACCGCGCGCGAGGCCATCGAGAGCCAGTACAGCCTCGACACCGTCAAGGACGACGACGGCAACTATACCGCTCCGTCTGCCGACGTCATCCTGTCCTACGTGCGCAACAAGATTCTGCTCGATGCTGCCGAGGACGAGGGCATTACCGTCTCCTCTAAGGAGATGAAGAAATACGCCGAGGATTCCATCGGCACTTCGGACTACAAGACCATGGCCACGCAGTATGGCGTGTCCAAGGACCAGGCCAAGCAGATCGTCCGCCAGTCCGCGACGCTGCAGAAGCTCTACAAGAAGAAGGTGGGCGATAGCTCCGCAAGCATGCCGACTGCTCCGACCGAGCCTGCTGACGGCAACGAGGAGACCGCGAGCAAGGACTACGCCGACTACATCATCAACCTTGTCGGTGACGAGTGGGATAGCGAGAAGGGCACTTGGAAGGACGCCGACAACACCTATGCCAAGGCCTTTGCCGACGATGCCTTTACGGCCGATAGTGCGACCTATAAGCAGGCCATGACCGCCTATTACACCGCCTACCAGCAGTATTCTTCGCAGGCCTCGAGCGCCAGCTCCAAGTGGACCGAGTACGCTAACGGCCTGTACGCCAAGGCCAACATCAGCATCTACGGCCTGTTTGCGTAAGGATTGCTTGAGCTTTCGAGCACGAAGCCGAAATATCTGATGGAGCCCCCTAGAACGGACATCGTTCTAGGGGGCTTTTTGCGTTGAAGGCGTGATTGGCGGCTTAATTATGGCTATTCATCTTTAAGTCCAAAAAGGTTATCGGCTTCATCGTCAGGCATATATTCCAGTACATCGCCCGGTTGGCAGTCGAGTGCCCGACATATCGCGTCAAGAGTTGAAAAACGTATGGCAGAAACCTTGCCCGTCTTAATGCGTGACATATTGACCTGGGAGATGCCCACGCGTTCCGCAAGCTCTTTGGATGAGATCTTGCGTTCGGCGAGCATGCGGTCAAGCCGCAGAATAATCATGGATTCCCCCTAGAGCAACTCGTCATCTTGTTTTTGCAGGATATACCCGTAACGGAAGATACTGGCAATCAGGCAAATAATCAGGCCTGCAAAGAGCATGGAGGGCTCGAATAACTGGCCGACGAACGCATCCGTAAAGTTGCCGCCAAATCCTGAGAGTATCATTCCCGTGATTACGGCGCCAAGAAGCCTCACGGCAACGCCGCCGATAAGGAATAAATGTCCTACTCGACGAAGTGTCTGGTTACATTCAAGGTCAAAGGGCCTGCCTTCCTTTTCAATGTTGAAGAAAAGCCTGCGCACGCTTATCGCGATGGTAAGCGCGAGGCATGTCATCAAGAGGCTCCCTATGGCAGTGTGGCCATCGTGTGCGACGAGCATAAGTGGGGCCTGCGCATCGGTACCGACAATAGCCAGGCACGGCCCTTCGCCGGCTTGAAGTTCTACGGATTGGAGGCACGACCCTTGGGAGAGGCCGGGCAATATAAGTAGAAGGTCAATCGCAATGACTGCGAGGAGTCCCAGAGCGAGCGCTGTGGTAATGCAGATTGTGGCCCATTTGCAGATGCGAGCGAGCTTCCTCAGTTTGGCTATCGTCTGTTCGCGGCTGATGGTTTCATTCGATATAGATGCGTTTCGGTGGACCATAACCTCTCCAATCGGCGTTTTGGATGATACTTGTATCATATCAAAATTAACGATAAACGATAAATAATTACGTATACTGAGTAAGTAATGATTGAAAACGATTAGCGTGAGCTATTAGCTCATTTTGGATGCCGGAGTTTGGCGTTCGGGGGATGAGGACAAATGCCAAAAACTTCCCGTGATCGCGCAAGCGCTCCATCGCGCATCCCTAATTCATCTGGGAAAACAACTGCAAACGATTACAAGAAACCGGTGAACGGTCGAAAACTACCGTTCACCGATAATCTCAAAACTGGTTCTAACTGGTATTAAGTCAAAAAGACCAATTCACATATCTTCACAATGACCTGCAATTTTTCTACACGCTATTTTTAGCCGCCCTGCGTTGTTTAGACACCGGGAAAGATCCGTTCTTTTGCCAAAACAGTTCGAAACGGTTTCAAAACCGCAGGTAGAAGTGTTAACGAGCGGTAAACGGTCGATTTATCACCGTGAGCGGTGCAAAAACGTTTTACCGTATGAATCAACGAAAGCGACCTCTTCTGGGGTGATATAGTGACAACAACACGTCACGTGGTTACTACCAGTTTAGAAACCACTGGTCTTCAAAGAACGCTTTCTAAGAAGCTTTAAGGGCGAGCGCCCGCTGGCTTCCGAAAATCATCGGACTCAGATTGTACACACCTTCGGAAGGGAAATTTGAATGGTTGGCTTTATTCTTACCGGTCATGGACAGTTCGCACCCGGCCTAGCTAGCGCTATCGCTATGGTTGCCGGCGACCAGCCCGCTTTTACCGTCGTTCCTTTTGAGGGCGACCAGGCTGCTTCCTACGGTGAGGATCTCCGCGCCGCTATTACCGCCATGCGCGAGGAGTGCGATGGCGTGCTCGTCTTTACCGACCTGCTTGGCGGCACCCCGTTCAACCAGTCGATGATGATTGCCCAGGATGTCGACAACGTCGAGGTTCTGACTGGCACCAACCTTCCCATGGTTATTGAGCTTCTGTTCCTCCGCGGCAATGCCACGCTCGCCGAGCTTGGCGAGCAGGCCGTGACCGTTGGCCAGACGGGCATCACCGCCCAGACGGTCGCATCCGTTGCCGGCTCCGAGGAAGAGGATATCTTCGGCGACGAGGACGGCATCTAATGGCCGATTTCGGAGCCAACGTCCTGAGCTCCTCGGTCGCCCTTTTAGGTCTGCTTGTCATCATGGGCTTGATTTACACCATCTGGTCGCAAATCAACATGAAGAAGAAGCAGAAGTACTTCAAGGAGCTGCACACCGAGCTCAAGCCGGGTCAGGAGGTTCTTTTCGCCGGCGGTATCTACGGAACCGTCAAAGGCATCGAAGGCGAGAAGGTCCAGATCAAAGTCCGATCCGGAGCCGTCGTAGATGTTTCGCGTTATGCGATTCAGGAGATCAAGTAACTGTCGTCAGCAAATATCGAAAGGAAGCTGATCAACATGGCAGAACCCAACATTCTTCTTACCCGCATCGATAACCGACTGGTTCATGGTCAGGTTGCCACCCAGTGGAACTCCACCCTGGGCTCCAACCTCATCCTCGTCGCCAACGACGACGTGGCGTCCAACACCATGCGCCAGAACCTCATGAAGATGGCCGCTCCCGCCGGCGTCGCTACGCGTTTCTTCTCTCTGCAGAAGACCATCGACGTCATTGGCAAGGCGAGCCCGCGCCAGAAGATCTTCATCGTGGCCGAAACACCGGAAGACGTGCTTACGCTCGTCAAGGGCGGTGTGCCTATAAAGAAGGTAAACATCGGCAACATGCACATGTCGGAAGGAAAGCGCCAAGTCGCCACCTCCGTCGCAGTTAACGACGAGGATGTCGCTGCGTTTAAAGAGCTGCAGGAATTGGGGGTGGAGTTGGAGATCAGGCGCGTTCCGAGCACGCCTGTTGAGGACACGAGCAAGCTCTTCTCGTAATCCTCGTGATCCACGTTGTCAGGAGTGAAACCCTGACGTTCTGTACGTGAAATCCAAAGTGCGTACATACATTTTGAAAGGAGGAGCAAGATGGAATACTCGATCATCCAGATCGCTCTGGTCTTCGTCGTCACGTTCATCGCGGCAATCGACCAGTTTGACTTCCTCGAGTCTCTCTATCAGCCCATCGTCACCGGCGCCGTCATCGGTCTTATCCTTGGCGACCTCAACACCGGTCTTCTCGTGGGTGGTACCTATCAGCTCATGACGATCGGCAACATGCCGATCGGAGGCGCTCAGCCGCCTAACGCCGTCATCGGCGGCATCATGGCAGCCATTCTCGCTATCGCCACGGGCCTCGAGCCCAACGCGGCAGTCGGCCTCGCCATTCCGTTCGCTCTGCTTGGCCAGCTTGGCGTTACCCTGGTCTTCACGCTTATGTCCCCGCTTATGTCCACGGCCGATAACATGGCTCACAACGCGGACACCAAGGGCATCGAGCGCCTGAACTACTTCGCCATGGCTCTGCTCGGCCTGATCTTCGCTGTCGTCGTCACCCTGTTCTTCATCGCTGGCGCTACCATTGGTCAGACCATCGCTTCCGCCATCCCGACTTGGCTGCAGACCGGTCTGTCCGCTGCAGGCGGCATGATGCGCTTCGTCGGCTTCGCCGTCCTGCTCAAGGTTATGATGAACCGCGATATGTGGGGCTTCTTCCTCATGGGCTTCGGCCTCGCGCTCATCACCGTTGCCAACGATTCGCTGGCAACCCCTGCTCTGCTCATCCTCGCTCTCATCGGCTTCGGCATCGCTTTCTGGGACTTCCAGCAGCAGACCGAGCTGAAGGGTGCAGCTGTTTCTGACGGAGGTGACTTCGAAGATGGCATCTAATGAGTATGTGATCCCGGAGCACTACGAGGATCTCACTCCTGCTCCGCAGCTCGACCAGAAGACCCTCAACAAGATGGCTTGGCGCTCCTGCTTCCTGCAGGCCTCGTTCAACTACGAGCGTATGCAGGCCGCTGGCTGGCTCTACTCCATCATCCCCGGTCTGGAGAAGATCCACACCAACAAGAACGACCTCGCGGCTTCCATGAGCCACAACCTGGAGTTCTTCAACACCCACCCGTTCCTCGTCACCTTTGTTATGGGCATCGTGCTTTCGCTCGAGCAGAACAAGGTTGACATCCCCACGATCCGTGCCGTCCGCGTCGCCGCAATGGGCCCGCTCGGTGGTATCGGTGACGCCCTGTTCTGGCTGACGCTCGTGCCTATCACGGCCGGCATCACCTCCAACATGGCCATCAACGGCAACGCTGCTGCGCCGATCATCTTCCTGGTGATCTTCAACGCTGTCCAGTTCGCTCTGCGCTTCTGGCTCATGAACTGGTCCTACAAGCTTGGCACCAGCGCTATTGACGCTCTGACCGCCAACATGCAGGCCTTCACGCGTGCCGCTTCCATCATGGGCGTCTTCGTCGTCGGTTGCCTGGTCGTCACCATGGGTGGCACCCAGATCAACCTCCAGATCCCCAACGGCACCACCCGTGGTCTCTCCGCTACTACCGTGATCGTCTCCGAGAAGGAGGCCGAGAACTTCACCGGTATGGAGGGCATCGATACCGAGACCGCTGAGGCCGGTACCATCGCCATGACCGATAAGGACGGCAACGCCCTTACCGCTTCCGATGCCGACGGCAATGCTGTCGAGTGCGGCGTCACCGATCTGGGTAACGGCATGGAGTCCGTGACCTACGGCACCGTTACCGAGGATCCGGTCAACTTCTCTGTTGCCGACACCCTCAACACCATCGTCCCGAAGCTCGTCCCGCTTATGCTTACGCTGCTGCTTTACTACATGTTCGCTAAGCACAGCTGGACCCCGACCAAGGGCATTCTCCTGCTCTTCGTCCTTGGCATCCTGGGCGCTGGCCCGCTTGGTCTCTGGCCGAGCATCTGGTAAGGCTCTAGCTTGAGGGGTGTGTCCCTACGCGGCTCACACCCCGACCCCTTAAGCCATGTGTATGTTAAAAGCCGCGTGCTCGAAAGAGCGCGCGGCTTTTGTTTTCTTGATGATTCGGGTGTGGCAGACAGATAATGCATAACACCCTAGGTAGTTAGCCGAATTCGAGCAAAAGGGAGGATAGGATGGCGATCGGAGCGCGTAAGCAACCGCTGTACGATCAGCTGGTCGATATTCTGACCGAAAAGATTGACCATGAATATCGCGCCGGTGACATGATTCCTTCCGAGCGCGAACTTTCGGAGCGCTATGGTCTCTCGCGCACTACGGTACGCCTGGCTCTGCAGGAACTGGAGCGTTTAGGACTGGTGGTTCGGCAGCACGGTCGCGGTACCTTTGTGACCGACCGTTCGGCAAAAGCAACCAATCTTATGCAGTCCTACAGCTTTACCGAGCAGATGCGCGCGATGGGTCGAGAACCCGAGACCACGATTCTCGAGTTTTGCGAGATGGAGGCCGATAAGAATCTGGCCGAGCATATGGGATTGCGCATCGGTGATCGCATTTTTAAGCTCAAGCGCCTTCGTTCTGCCGACAACATGCCCATGATGGTCGAACGCAGCTATCTACCGGTTCGTCAATTTCTGTCCCTAAAGCGACCGCTGCTGGAGCGTAAGCCGCTTTACGATGTGATTGAGCAGGACTTTCAGCAAAAGATTCGCGTGGCCGAAGAGGAGTTCTATGCGAGCATAGCCCGTCCCACCGATGCCCACCTTTTGGGAATTGTCGAGGGCTCGCCTGTGCTCGATTTGGTCAGGACTACGTATAACGAGTCAAACGAGGTTGTGGAGTATACACTCTCGGTTGCTCGTGCCGATCAGTTTAAATACAAGGTTTACCACCAGCGTAGCAACTAGTGTCCGCATCGTTTCCATATGGTGATTCTTTGCATTTAACTGGTTACTACCAGATAACCAACCGAAGTGTATAATTGCACGTCAGAGGATTACTTCTAGAGAGAGGTATTAAAAATGTTCGAGAAGAGTGTCGAGGAGCTCACCGAGCTCGGCGCCCAGATCACCACGGCCGAGATTGCTCAGCAGCCCGAGCTTTGGCGTGATACGCTCAACATCTATCGCGAGAACAAGGAGGCCATCGAGGCCTTCCTGGCCGAGGCTCGCGCTATGGGCGAGGGTCGTCTGTCCGTTGTCTTCACCGGTGCCGGTACGTCCGACTACGTTGGCGATACCTGCGCCCCGTACCTGCGTCACGCTGGCAACACTGATCTCTACGACTTTAAGCCCATCGCCACGACCGATATCGTGAGCGCCCCGCGCGACTTCCTGCGCGCCGAGGATCCCACGCTCGTGGTTTCCTTTGCCCGCTCTGGCAACAGCCCCGAGAGCCTTGCCGCCGTCGCCGTTGCCAAGGAGCTCGTCCACAACGTCAAGTTCCTCAACATCACCTGCGCTCCCGAGGGCAAGCTCGCCGTCGAGTCCGCCGATGATCCCAATGCGCTGACGCTGCTCATCCCGCGCGCCAACGACAAGGGCTTCGCCATGACCGGTTCCTACACCTGCATGACCCTGCTCTCCACCCTTATTTTCGACACTGCCTCTGACGAGCAGAAGGCCGAGTGGGTCGAGACGATTGCCAAGATGGGCGAGGAGGTCATCTCCCGTGAGCCTGAGATCGCCGATTACCTGGCTGGCGACTTCAACCGCGTGACCTACTTGGGTTCTGGCTCCTTCGGTGGCCTTGCCCAGGAGAGCCAGCTCAAGATCCTCGAGCTCGCTCACGGTCTGGTCGCTACTTCCTACGACACCTCCATGGGCTATCGTCACGGACCTAAGTCCTTCGTCGACGATAAGACGCTCGTCTTCGTGTTCGTCAACAACGACGCCTACACCCGTCAGTACGACATCGACATCCTCAACGAGATCGGTGGCGACGAAATCGCTCAGCACACCATCGCCGTTCAGCAGGAAGGTGCCACCGTCTATGAGGGTGAGTCCTTCACCTTTAAGGGCTACGAGGCGCTTCCCGAGGGCTACCTTGCCCTGCCGTTCGTGATGTTTGCCCAGGCTATCAGCCTGCTTAACTCCGTGCGCGTGGGCAACACGCCCGATACGCCGAGCCCCACCGGCACGGTCAACCGCGTGGTTAAGGGCGTGACGATTCACCCCTTCACCGCTTAATCGCGTCCCCCTGTAAGGGCGCCCGTCCGCTCATAACGGCGGGCGGGCGCTTTTTGTTTTTACATGGACCGGGTATAAGCATTACCACAGTCAACTGCTTTAGAAGCAAGGAGTGCATATGAGCACGTACGCAATTAAGGCTGACAAGTTCTTCTTGCCGGCAGGCCCGCAACTGGGCGGCTATCTTATGGTCGAGGATGGCGTTTTTGGCGCCTGGCAGGCCGACGAGCCCTCTTGCGAGATTAAGGACTACACGGGATCGTGGATCGCACCGGGTATGGTCGATACTCACATCCATGGCTTCTATAACCACTCGACTACCGATAACGATCCCGAGGGCATTGATATCAGCTCGACCGAGCTAGCCCGTCGCGGTACCACCAGCTGGCTGCCCACGACGTTCACCGATGGCGTCGAGCAGATCAAGGACGCCTGCGCCGCCATCGCTCAGGCGGACGAGGGTCGCGGCCCCGACTTCTGCGGTGCTCGCATTCAGGGCATCTACCTGGAGGGCCCCTTCTTTACCATGAAGCACGTGGGCGCACAGAACCCCGCCTACCTGATCGATCCCTCCGAGGAGGTCTTCGATCAGTGGCAGGAGGCTGCGGGCGGTCGCATCGTTAAGAGCGCCATGGCGGCCGAGCGCGACGGTGCCGCTGCTTATGCGGCTGCTCTGAACGCCAAGGGTGTGGTGACCAGCATCGGTCACTCCGACGCCACCTACGATGAGTGCATCGCTGCCATCAACGCCGGTGCCAGCTGCTTTACGCATACCTATAACGGTCAGCGCGGGCTGCATCACCGTGAGCCCGGTGTCGTGGGCGCTGCCATGTCCACGCCCGAGACCTACGCCGAGATCATCTGTGACGGCAAGCACGTAAACCCTGCCGCCATCAAGGCGCTGCTGCAGGCAAAGGGCTGGCAGCACACGGTGCTCATCACCGACTGCCTGGGGTGCGGCGGCATGCCCGAGGGCAGCTACACCAGCGGCGGCATGGACGTCATCATGAAGGACAACCTGTGCTGGCTCGCCGACGGCAAGAGCATTGCCGGCTCGGTGCTCACGCTTGCCCAGGGCGTCAAGAACATTGTCGATTGGGGCATCGCCAGCGCCGATATCGCCATTCGCATGGCAACCGAGGTGCCGGCACGCTCCGCGCACATCGAGGATAAGTGCGGCAGCATCATGCCGGGTCGCGACGCCGACTTTGTCGTGTTCGACCATGAGCTCACCCTCGTCGAGACGTATGTTGGCGGCCAGAGCGTCGGCAACGCCTTTACCGAGTAACGATAGAAAAAGACGGCGGGCCCGAATCTGCTCGGACCCGCCGTATGGGTTAAACGCTCAAAAGCACCTTAACAGTTACAGCTTGTTAGCGATCTTCTTTGCCGTGCGCTTGACGCCGGCCACCAGGCCTCCTGCAGGATGCTCCTTCTCGTAGGCTAGGCGCTTCTCGCGCTTGGCATACTCTTCGACGATGATGTCGCCGTACTCGTCTTCGATCTTGTCGAAGAAGTCGACAGCGCCCTTAATTTCCTCAGCGGTCGGGTGTCCCTTTTGGACACCGCCGGCGAGCTTGAACGGCCCCCACGTATCAAAGCCGGGGCAACCGTAGACACCCATAAAGATGGCCTGCCTCATGCGGCAGATGCCGTCGATATCCTTGCCGTACCACTTGTTTTTGCCGCCATAGGTCATAAGGCCAAACACCTTGTCCTGCGGCTGCAGCACGTTAGTGAGCACGCGTGCCATATCTTTGTCGATCTCGGAGTAATAGATGCCCGTGGCGACACCGATCAGATGATATTCGTGCAGGTCGGGGTACTCGTTTTTACCGAGCGCCTTGACGTCGAGGGTATCGATCTCGGGGTGCGCCTCGACGATGGCGTCCACGAGCTTTTTCGTATTGCCGTGGTGGCGTGAGGCATAAAGGATGATGGTTCGCATAAGAAGGCCTTTCAGCTGTAATGACGTCAATGTTTGTATGGTACCCCGTTGTATGGTCGGGATACCGGACACATCGACGAGCGCGCGGGTTTGTCCTCTGACTAGGATTGAGACGGGCGCTTGCATGAAAAAAAGCAGTTGTCCGAAAGGATGGATAATGGAATACGCTCTTTCCAACGATTCGATTTCTATCAAGGTTTCCACGGCTGGCGGCTCGTTTACCTCGATTGAGGCTGACGGACGCGAGTATCTGTGGCAGGGTGATCCCGCGGTGTGGTCCGGCCAGGCGCCGGTCTGCTTTCCGATTTGCGGAGGCCTGCGCGATGGTAACGCTATGACGTTTGCCGGGCATCATGTGAAGCTCGCCCGCCACGGCTTTGCGCGCAAGCAGGAGTGGAAGCTGTTGAGTCAAAGCGCAAACGAGCTGGCTATGTGCCTGGCATCCGAGGATAACGCTGCATTGCTGAGCGATTATCCGTATCCGTTTAAACTTGTCGCCCGCTATACGCTCGAGGACGCCGCCGTGCGCGTTTCCTATGAGGTTACCAACGAGGGCACCGAGGACATGCCGTTCTTTATCGGTGGACACCCCGGCTTTAGGTGTCCGCTCGATGAGGGCGAGGCCTATACGGACTACGAGCTGCGCTTTGAGAAGGACGAGGCTGCGGAGCTTTGCACCGCTGTCCCTTCGACTGGCTTGATTGATGTGGACAGGCGCTCCAAGAACCCCATGGTGGGAAAGACGCTGCCTCTGTCGCATGAGCTCTTCGATTTTGCGGAGACCATCTTTGACGTGCTCGAGAGCCGTCAGGTCACGCTTTCCAAGAAGGGCGAGGACAAGGGCGTCCGCCTGAGCTTCGAGGGCTTTCCGTATCTCATTGTGTGGAGCAAGCCCGAGGGCGATTTTGTGGCAGTTGAACCCTGGGGCGGCCTTTCGACCTGCTCCGATGAGGACGACGTGCTTGAGCACAAGCGCGGCTGTCTTATCGCCAAGCCCAAAGAAACCATCGTGCGCTCGTTCACGATCGAGATTCTGTAGTCGCATGTAGCCAATTCGTTTTGCAAGGCATAAGGAGCCTGCGAGATAAGGAGCTAGAAATGATCCTCACCGTTACGATGAACCCGTCTGTCGATACGCGCTATCAGCTCGATGAGCTCATTATCGACGACGTAAACCGTGTGACGCCCGAAAAGACTGCCGGCGGCAAGGGCCTTAACGTAGCCCGCGTCCTTGGTCAGCTGGGCGACGACGTTGTGGCGACCGGTCTGCTCGGCGGCCACATGGGCGCCTACATGGCTGAGCTCATGGATGCCAATGGCATTAAGAATGATTTTGTGCCCATCAAGGGCGAGACCCGCATCTGCCTTAACATCCTTCATGCCGGTAACCAGACCGAGCTGCTCGAGAGCGGCCCGACGATTGCCCCCGAGGAGCTCGATGCCTTTACCGCCAAGTTTACCGAGCTTGCGGGTAAGGCCGACGTCGTTACCATCTCGGGTTCGCTGCCCCGCGGCGTCGAGGCAGACTACTATGCCAAGATCACGGGCATTGCCGAGAACGCCGGCGCCAAGGTGCTGCTCGATACCTCGGGTGCTTCGCTCGAGGCCGCCCTTAAGTCCGAAATTAAGCCCGAGCTGGTCAAGCCTAACCTGACCGAGATCAACGGCCTTCTGGGCACGAGCTTTACCACCGACGATGTGGACGAGCTCCGCGCCGCGCTCGCCTCTGATGCCCGCTTCTCCGATATCCCCTGGGTCGTCGTGTCCATGGGCGCTGCCGGCTCCGTTGGCTTCCACAATGGTCGTGCGTTCCGCGCAAAGACGCCCGATATCCCTGCCGTTAACGCAACAGGCTCTGGTGACTCCACTATCGCAGGCTTCGCGCATGCCATCGCTGCTGGCGCAGACGACGAGACGGTGCTGCGTACCGCCAACACCTGCGGCAAGCTCAACGCCATGGATCCTATGACCGGCCATCTGGTCATGGACCGTTGGGACGAGGTCTACAACGGCGTTGTCGTGACCGAGCTGTAAGGGCTTGGGCGTCGGTCCCGGCATCGGTTGTTTGCTTATGGTTAGAGCCGACGACAAGTGCGGTAGCATTATGCCGGGGCGCGACGCCGACGCTGTCGTGTTCAATCCCGACCTTACCCTGGTCGAGACGTATGTGGGTGGCAACAGCGTCGGTAACGCGTTTACCGAGTAGCCGCCAAAGAAGCGATCCGAGGGGGGATTTAGATGATTTACGGTGCATTGGGCGATATCGAGGAGTATCGCGGAATGCTCAAGGGCCTCGACGTGTTGATCGACTGGCTCGAGGAGAACGACCCGGCGGAGCTCGAGGTCGGCAGCCATCCGATTCTGGGCGATAAGGTCTTTGCGAACGTCATGGCGCCCACGACGCGTCCCGAGGCCGAGGCTCACTATGAGACGCATCAGCGCTATCACGACCTGCAGATCGACGTCGAGGGTCGCGAGGCCTTTAAGGTTGCCACGGGCAGCCTGACGCTGGTTCAGGAGTTTGACGAGAAGGACGACTACGATCTGGTCGATTCTGACGCCTCGATTGCCGGCGATCTTGCCGACGACAAGTTCGCGCTGTTTGTTGCCGGCGAGCCTCACATGCCCACGCTCGAGTTTCCGGGCGATGGCGCACAGCCGGTCAAAAAGATTTGCTTTAAGCTGCTTGCAGATGCTTACTGGGAGGAGTAGCGAGCTACTCGGCTGAGTTGTTCGTATGCTGGCGTGATTCCATTGAGGGGCGCGCTTGAGCCCCGTTAATCGCGGTTCCCTTGGGGATTGCGGTTGGCGGGGCTTTTTGTTGAGTAGGGGAGTTGCCGGCGGCGTTGTGCTTGGATTGGCATTGTGCGATAAATCGGCAACAAAAAAGCCGCCCGAAGGCGGCTATCTTGTGCAATGGAGCCAGCGACCGGGCTCGAACCGGTGACCCCCGCTTTACGAGAGCGGTGCTCTACCAACTGAGCTACGCTGGCGGCCATGTGGTGACGCAACTGAGGCGTCAACGGCTGTCTATGATACGGGACATCGCACATCCGCGCAAGTGTTCTGACGGCTTTTCTCACTTTAAATGCACTAATATTGGAGACGCGATGTCTTGCTCTTACGGGTCTCAAACAGAATGGGGCAGCGATGGCTCAACCCAAGATTCTTCTCACACGCATCGATGATCGGTTTATTTACGGGCAAGACGTTGAGCTGTGGAATGAGGCGGTTGGTTCCAACCTCGTCCTGATCGTTAACGACAAGATTGCAGCGGATTCGCGCAAGTGGGCACCCATGAGGGTGGCGGCGCCAGAAGGCGTCTGGACAAGGTTTTTCTCGGTGCAAAAGACCATCGACATCATTCATACTGCGACGCAGCGCCAATTGATTCTAATCATGGTGGCCTCGCCCTCCGATGCACTCGCGCTGGTTAAGGGCGGTGTGCCAATAACCAAGATCAGCATCGGCCATATGCAGGTGGGGGAGGGCAAGCGCCCCATAACGCCTGCCGTTGCCGTAGACGATACGGACATCGCCGCCTTCAAAGAGTTGCAAAAGCTCGGCATAGAGCTGGAAATCCGCTATCTCCCCAGTTCCGCCCCCGATCCCATCGGTAATCTGTTCAACTGATCCCTTGGGGACGGAGGAAAACGGATCATTTTGCCCTTGCGAGGGACGCGCGCGATACCGCCTGTCAAAAACTATGTCCATTTACTACGTTTGATCGGTTATCGCCGAGCATGTCGAATTTGAGAAAAATAAAACCGCAGGTAGACGGCTCGCAAATTTAACAAAACCGGTGCATGGTCGAGCATCTCGGGCTAAACGTAGTAAATAGGCATAGTTTTGATATGTCACTCATACAGTCACAGCGAAAATGAGCACAAAAGATGAAAAACGCCCGTCGGCGGTGGTACCGGCGGGCGCTGCTGTGCGGTATGTTGCGCTGTGGGCTTAGTGCCTCATAAAGTGGTATTCGATCACGTTGCTGTAGGGATGACCGGGGCCCACGATGCCCTGGGGGAACAGCGCATGGTGCGGCGTGTCAGGATACATTTCGGCCTCGAGGGCAAAGCCGGCGCCCCAACCATAGTTGGCATCGTCCTTGGCGTGTTCGTCGCCCAGCCAGTTGCCGGTGTAGAGCTGCACGCCCGGGGCGGTGGTGTAGTAGTCCAGCTCACGACCGGTCCACATCTCCTCGACGTGCATCGCGCGGCGCAGGTTGCGACCGTACTGATAGCCATCGATGCACAGGCAGTGGTCGTAGCCGCGTGCCTGCTTGATCTGCGGGTTGTCGGCCTCCATGCCGGGCGCGACAGGACGCAGCTCGCGGAAGTCGAATGGCGTGCCTTCGACCGGAACAATTTCGCCGGTGGGAATGTTCTGGTCGTCAATGGGCAGGTAGTGGGCGGCGTTGGCGACAAAGAAGTGCTCGCAGTCCATGCCGGCGTTATGACCGGCAAGGTTGAAATATGTGTGGTTGGTCATAGACACGTAGGTGGCGCGGTCGCTTTCGCAGCCATACTCGATGCGAAAGACGCCGGTGCGTGTAACGGTAAACACGGCAGTAAACGTGCGGTTGCCGGGCAGGCCCAGCTCGCCATCCTCAAGCGAAGTGGTCATGCACACGGCGTTGTGAGTCTCGTCGAGCTCAACATCCCACACTCGCTTGTGCAGGCCGTGCTCAAGATCGCTGTGCAGGTTGTTGGCGCCTTCGTTGGCCGGCATATGCCAGTCCGTGCCGGCGATGGTGATCGTGGCACCTGCAGTGCGGTTGGCCACAGGTCCGATGGTCGCACCAAAGCAGGCGGGGTTGTCAAAGTAATCCTCGAGCTTATCGAAGCCCAGCACCACATCGCGCACGTTGCCGGGGATGTCGGGCACGTCGATGCCCAACACGGTGGCGCCATAGTCCATAATGCGAACGCAGATCTCGGGCCCGTTGAGGGTGTAACGATGAACGGGGGTACCGCACGGCGCGGTGCCGAAAAGCTCGGAAGTGATCATTTGGTTCCTAACATCGAGGTATTTCCGACAAACTGTAGCGCGAACAGGCGAGATTATCACTACACCCCACTAAAGCAGGGGGTATTTTTCTCAAAAAAGTGATGATTGGAGCTGTGCGGGCGTTCATTTCTGACGCGTGCGAGTCTGATACAATTTGTTCGTTATTGTTTGAATTGACGTGAGCGTGGAACAGCGAGGACTCATCGTGATTAAAGCGGAGCGACAGGATAAGGTTCGGCAGCTGCTCGAGGAACAGGGAACGGTCTCGGTCAAGGAGATTTCGGATGCGTTAGGTGTCTCGGATATGACGATCCGCCGTGACCTTGAGGAGCTTGCGAGCCTGGGCGAGATCGAGCGCGTGCACGGCGGAGCCCGCAGTGCGCAGAGCCGTCCACACGCTATGCTGCGCCATGAGTATTCGCACAGCGAAAAGCGCACAAAGCATGCCGAGGAAAAGTTGCAGATTGCGCGCCGTTCTGTGGAGCTTATCGAGGAAGGCTCGACCATCTTTTTGGGCACGGGCACCACGGTTGAGCAGATGGCCTCGATGCTGCCGGCGTTTCGCCTGCGCATTGTGACCAATTCGCTTTCGGTGTTTAACCTGCTCGAGGCGCGCGAAGACTGCGAACTGTGCCTGGTGGGCGGCGTGTACCGCCGCCGCACTGCCGCTTTTGTGGGCCCCACGGCCGAGGACACCTTGCGCGCACTGGGGATCGACGCAGCCTTTATCGGCGCAAACGGCATTTTGGACGGCGACGTGTCTACGTCTAACATGGAAGAGGGCCGCATCCAGCAGCTCGCCTTTAGCAAGGCCGACTCGCGCTATCTGATCGCCGATTCCAGCAAGATTGGCAAGCGCGACTTCTACACCTTCTGCCGTCTGGACAGCCTGGACGCCGTGGTGTGCGAGCCGGGCATCGCCGCCGAAGATCGTGCCGCCATCGAGGAGCATACGCAGGTCATTTGCTAGCTAGCGCTACGGGATTGCCAACGGGCGATGCGGGAGGACTTTTACCTCCTGTCATTGTGGAAACCAGCGCGTCAGCGCTACGCGATATGACGCGCAAATAAGGACTCCACTATCAAATTGTCTCAACCTGTGATATCTAGGCGGCCAAAACCGGTCTTAGTGTTACAGATTGAGACAATTCGGCGTGGTCTACCTTGTTTGTCTCGATCTGTAACGGTTAGGACTTAAAAACTCGGCTACGTGTTACAGATCGAGACAAAAGAAAAAGAACATTAGGACTTGAAAATAAAGTTTTGATAAGGGACCCGCCCAGTTAAGACGGTGCGGCAGACAATTGAGATTAGTTTGCCTCCGGAGTCGTAAGCATAATGAGTCAGTTCGATGACCGGAAGTTTTGCAACACCATAATTACTGGCTTCGGAATCGCTAAGCTGACGTGCTCTATAGCTTTCCCTAACAGATTGGATAGACTTGGACAAGTCGTCCATGATTCTGCTAAATGCCTGAAAATCTAACTGGTTATTCGGAACGCGCGACTTTGAAATGAAGAACGTATCAGCGCCTATGAAGCTGCCTTCAAGTTCGTAGGTCAATTCAAGACGCTGAATTTCATCGCGACTTTGACATCCAAATTGTTGGAGCATCATTACGGAAATTGGACGACCTGATATGAGGCCGCCGAAATGTTTGGTGATGGCATCCGGATCAACGCCATCGCAATGGCTTGCAAAGTCAAAGTCTAAAAGTGAATTGAGCTCGCTAACGCGTTTCGGTGCAACAAACGATCCCTTACCTTGGATTCGATAGATACTTCCACGACGCTCCAGCTCACTCATGGCAAGTCGGACGGTTGTTCTGCTTACGGCGTATTCGTCGCAGAGTTCCATTTCTGTTGGAAGTTTATCGTCTGCTTGATATTCATCGACGATCTGCTTGAGCAGCGCGTCGGTGAGCTGTAAATAGAGTGGCCGTTTTTCGTGTGTATCGAGCATTAGAGCCTCAGTTTGCATGTTGGTTATACCTGATGGTTGCCTCAGTCGGGATGTAACGTGGGCAAGGTAACCTTAACGTATCACAGAGCGGCTCAGCATGACGATCTGATGCCTGTATCCACGAAGGGCTTGTCCGAGCGTGAAGATATTCTGGGGCAGGCAAATACCGTTCATGGAGTCCCCGATATGTTGGAGGTCAGCGCCGGCTGCTTTTGCTGCAAGGCCTATTTTCTTAATGGTCTCGCTATCGCAGGAGTCTTGACTCGTCCCGTTCGCCGCCATGACGAGAACCTTCTCTTCAATTGACTTGCCTACGTTGTGGGATCGTACAAAATCTACGATGGCGCGCAGGTCTGCTTCTTGGAAGCAAGGGACGGTGTAGGGGGCTGGCACGAGAAGGATATCGACGCCGAGGTCAACAAACTTGCGCGCAATTTCGAGCGTCATGACAGGTTCCGCAACGCCCGCTCCATGCATTTTTCCGGCTATGACCAGGCCATTGAAATGCTCTTTGGAGAGTTTAATCGAATGGGCGATTGCATCGTTGGAGACGCCGGTTCCAGGGTTGCCCGTCAGGCAGATAAAATCAAATCCGAGTTCGTTAGCCTTTTCTAAGGTCTTGGGAGAGACGCGACGACCCATGGGGATTTCCGTTCGGGATTCAGACATCTCTGCCTCGTTATCAACTGGCTCCAGATTGACGCCAATGGGCCTTCCGCATGCTCGCTTCACCCAAGTGACCGGGTTTTCATTGAGATCATCTGGAATACCGGCAATAACTGGATCGAACACATCGAGCGCGTTAAACAGAAGCAGGTCGGCACCTGCGGCACGTTCGATTTCTGCATTAGTAACGCCGCTGAGAAATTGGGAAGAGGGTACGTTTTCCGCCATGATGGTACGTCCCTCGGAAGCCAGAATTGCCTGTTTTAGATCCATGGGTGACGTGGCGGCAAAATCGGATGCGGACATGTTCAGTAATCGTTTGGGCATTGTTACTTCCTTTGACTAGAACGACAGGCTTGTGACATTGTCTCTAATATTGTTACAACAATATATTCAATATGTTATATCCAATCGGTGAACGGTTGCAAACTTATTGTACTGCTCGGAAAAAATAGCCTTTAGCTGGGAAAATCTTATATTAATCAACTACCGTTCACCGAATAAGTATTTGAATTCTTGACATATCGACAAAGCGGAAAAGAATTGGTTATGACAAATCGCGCAAATGATATTACATTTCGCACAAGAACGTATTCACTTACATAAGTGGATACAAACGGGGACGACGACGGTTGAGTCCGGATAAATCGTTGTGTGCCCGGGAATCATGAAAGGATGTGTTATGGACGCTATCGTCAAATTCCTTGAAAAACACCAGCCTCTCTTCGACAAAATCTCGAGGAACATTTATCTGGTGGCGATTAAGGATGGCTTTCTCTCGAATATGCCAATTGTGCTGTTCTCGAGCCTGTTCCTTCTTCTTTCGACGCTCCCTGCCTATGTAGGCATCACGCTTCCGTCTGAGGTGCTGGATTTCTTCAATAAAATCTATGCATATACCATGGGACTTCTTGGCATTATGGTGGCCGGCACCACGGCGAGCTCACTTGCCATGTCGATGAACCGTCGCATGCCTTCGGGTAAATCTCTCAACCCCACCTCGTGCATGGTTTGTGCCATGTGCGGCATGCTCTTGCTATCGGTGACGAACGATGTTGTCTCGATTGGCGGAGCAGATACATCTGTTTTTGAAACCGGCTATATGGGAACTAAGGGTTTTCTCGCTGCGTTCGTAGCCGCATTCTTGACCGTTAATATCTATAAGGTGTGCATTAGCCATAATGTGACGATCAAGCTTCCCAAAGAGGTCCCTGGCTCTATTGCGCAGAGTTTTCGCGATATCTTTGCATTTGGGTTTTCGATCCTTGCGTGCGCTTTTATCGATCTTGCGAGCCGCAAGCTGCTTGCTGTGCCGTTCGCCAATTTGGTATCCGCTCTCATCTCGCCGCTGTTCTCCGCGGTCGACACCTATCCTGGCATGGCGCTTATCGAAGGCGCGGTCGCGCTTTTCCAATTTATGGGTATCCACGGTGCTTCGGTTGTCATGAGTCCGATCAATGCTGCGCTCTACGGCAATACCGTTACCAATCTTGAGGTTTTCCAAGCAGGTGGACACCCGTCAATTGCTCTCACGCAGGACTTTACAAGCTTCATCGGCGGTCTGGGCGGTTCTGGCTGCACGTTCATCGTTCCTATTATCCTGATCATGTTTATGCGCTCCAAGCAGCTTAAAGCCATGGGTAAGGCATCGATTATCCCGGTGATTTTTGGAGTTAACGAGCCCGTTATCTTCGGTATGCCGATTGTTCTCAATCCCTATATGTTCGTGCCCTTCCTAGTGGCTCCTATGGTCAACGCCATTATCGGTAAATTTTTCATTGACGTCATTGGAATGAACGCCCCCATGTATACCATGCCGTGGGCGCTTCCCGGCCCAATTGGTGCGTTCCTCACCACGGGTCTCGATCTGCGTTCTCTCGTATTGATGGCAGTGCTGTTGGTCGTTGACTTTGTGATTTACTATCCGTTCTGCAAGGCGTATGACCATCAGCTTTGTTTGGAAGAGTCTGCAAAGGAGACTGCAGGAACCTCGGATGCAGATGCTATTGCCGCACAGGAAAATGTCGCAAAAGCTCTCGAGGCGGTAAAGGACAAGGCGGAGCAGATCCGCGTGCTTGTGCTTTGCCAAGGTGCCGGCACTTCGACTCTCTTGGCAAATGCTCTTCGCGAAGGTGCCGCTGCTAAGGGTATCGATCTGGTTTCTCAGTCCGGTGCGTACGGAAGCCACTATGAGACGATGGATCAGTACAACGTGATTGTTCTGGCGCCCCAGGCACGCATGTACTATGACGCTATGAAGGCCGATACCGATCGCCTTGGAATTAAACTGCTCACCACAAGGGGCAAGGAGTATATCGACCTTACCAACGATCCCGAAGGTGCAATTGACTGGATCGTTCAGGAGCTGGCCAAATAGTGGATGCACTTCGTCGTTGATTCGTCGGTGTATGGTACGGCCCCGCAGCTTATTGAGCTGCGGGGCCGTATTTCGTTGAGTATCTAATTGAGACAATGCGCGCAACCGTCGTGAGATCGCATTGGCGCTCTCCGAGTCACCGACAAACTGTCTTCCATCTATGTGACCAATTCGCTTTCGGCCTTTAGCCTGCTCGAGGCGCGCGAGGATTGCGAGCTGTGCCCGGTGGGCGGCATGTACCGTCGCCGCACCGCCGCCTTTGTGGGCCCCATGGCCGAGGATACCCTGCGCGCACTAGGGATTGACACGGCGTTTATCGGTGCCAACGGCATTCTGGACGGTGACGTATCTACGTCCAATATGGACGAGGGCCGCATCCAGCAGCTCGCCTTTAGCAAGGCCGATACGCGCTACCTCATCGCCGACTCCAGCAAGATCGGCAGGCGATACTTCTGCCCCCCCCGCCGGCGCAGGGGTACCGCTTTAAAATGACGCGTAAATGACTTTGGGCAACAAGGATGAGGCTATTCTGGGATATGACTAGACTCCGTATTTCGTCTTTATGTCCCTTGAGAATGAATCGTAGTCTTCATAGAGCCCCTCTCTGCTTTCATCCTCGGCGTGGTTTACACGTTCAAGGAGCTTATCCTTTGGAGCCTCTTTTGTTATTGCGGCCTCGCTATCGGGTATTGTGGATTGCAAGAATAGTTCTAGAGCATGGACGTCTTTGAGTATGTAGCCCGTCGAACGACCCGCTCCTGTTTTTTCGATTGCGCTGCAACTAACAAGCTGACCGAGGGTTCGTTTAACGGTAACCTCGCTGATATCGGGGCAGTTGGATCGGATGTCGGATTTCTTAATGACGCCGGGTCTCTGTTGAAATAGAACAGCGATGCGCGCTTGCTTCGACATGGGACGAGCGCTTGATTCAATTAAGGTACGCTGCTCGAGCTGTCGGTAGGCGGCCAGGGTTGTTCCGAGCATGAAACGGATAAAGGGTACTTCGGTGTTTTGATTTTCATTCCATCCAGTGGAGCTTGCAGCGAGGGCGTTGTAGTAGAGCGCCTTGTTGTCTTCAATAAGTCGTTCGATGCTGATGTAACGCGCAACGTCGTATCCAGTCTTTTCGAGTAGCAGCGTTGTAAGGAGCCGGCTCATCCTGCCATTGCCATCGTTGAAGGGATGAATGCTGACAAAATCGAAGATGAAGCGGAATGATATAAGGAGGGGGTCGCAAACTTGACGAGATAAGGCGTCGTTGAGGGACCGACAGGCTTCTTCGATAAGTCCGGGGGTTGCTAGGGCCGAAGGCGGCCTAAAGCGCACAAATCGATTGCCTTGATTGTCGATGGAGATGATTTCGTTATCGCTATCTTTCCAATGGCCCCCATACGAGATTGCCGTGTGCGCCATGAGGTCACGATGCAACTGCAAAATGACCGATGGCGTTACGGGAATGGAATCGTGTTGCTCGTGAATAAGCGACAGCACATCTCGGTATCCAGCGATTTCTTCCTCTGCGCGGGAGCTTGGCTTGGCGGAATACGCCATGATTGCTTTGAGTCTTTTTTGGGTGGTAACAATTCCTTCAAGTCCGTTGGAGGATTGGGTGCTTTGGATCTTAGCTTCCTCCATAAGTGACGATAGAAGTTCGGGTTTAACTTGACTCAGAGCAAGCTGTCGGCCTTTATGCTCGCGTATCGAGAGGAGGAGGTTGGTGATTGGAGTTGCTTCGAGTTCCGCTGGGACTGTGGTGTAATCGAACTGGCGCATGCGGCTCCTTTCGGTATCACGAACATACTTTCGATATCATAATACCATTAAATGATACCGAAAGTATGTTCGTGATACCGAAAACTAGAAACCATGCTTCATAACTGCTTGGAAAGTTCGGATTTGACTATCTTATTGTCTTGATCTGTAACAGGTAGACGGTCGAAAGTGGGCTACGTGTTACAGATTGAGATTTTTTGACCGGACTCCTGTTTGTCTCGATCTGTAACATTTAAGACCGAAAATCCCAGTTAGATGTTACAGATCGAGACGAATGATCCGCTCGGGCCCACCAAAAACAAAAAGGCCGCATGCGAACCCGTGGAGGATTTCACATGCGGCCGACAGGGGGTATGCGGCAAAAGTTAGGCCATGAGCAGGCCGGTCTCCGCGACGTTCTTGTACCAGTACGCGCTCGCCTTGGGATAGCGCTTCTGGGTCTCAAAGTCGATGTAGAACAGGCCATAGCGCTTGTTATAGCCGTTGGTCCAGGAGAACTGATCCTGCAGAGACCACACAAAGTAGCCGTCGACGTTAACGCCGCCGTCGATCGCCTTGAGGATCCACGCGAGATGCTGACGCATGTAGTCGATGCGAGGGGCGTCATCGATAAAGCCGTCCTCGAAGTCGTCCTTATAGCCCATGCCGTTCTCGGTGATGTAGATCTTCTTGTAGTTGGGGTAATCGTTCTTAATGCGCAGCAGCAGATCGTAGAGGCCCTCGGGATAGATAATCCAGTCCCAATCGGTGGTGGGTACGCCTTCGCGCACGCATGACTCGCCCACGCCCTTGAGGAACCAGCGCGAGGAGCCCTTGTCGCCGGTGCCATTGTGGTTGATGTCGTTTTCGCCCTCGGCGGCACGCAGGAACTGGCACTTGTAGGTGTTGACGCCCAGGCAATCGTTGTAGGGGAGCGCGGCGGTCAGCGCGGCGATGTCCTCGTCGCGGACGTCGAGCTCGCCGCCGGCGATATGAGCCAGCTTGGTCGCAGCCTCCATGGTATCGGCTGCATAGTGGCCGCGGAAGGTGGCGTCGAGTACCCAGCGGTTGTTGATGACGTCGGCCATGCGAGCTGCCTCGCAGTCGGCGGCGTTGTTGGGGTCGAGGGGATACTTGGGCTCCAGGTTCTGGACAATGCCGATCTCGCCCTCAAAGCCGCCCTCATGGAAGGCGACGACAGCCTTGGCGTGGGCCACCATCATGTTGTGCATGAGCTGGAAGGCCTTGTCCAGGCGGTACTTCTCGCCGTGCGGCCAGTTGCCGACGATAAAGCTGCCCTCGGCGGTTGCGGGAATCTCGTTAAAGGTAAACCAGTGCTTGACCTCGGTGAACTCGGCAAAGCAGAACTTGGCGTACTCGACGAAGGCATCGATGGTCGTGCGCGTCAGGAATCCCTCGCCGCCGTCCTGGTAGAAGACCTCGGGCGTATCGAAGTGATCGAGCGTGACATAGGGGATAACGCCAGCTTTGTTGCAGGTGGCGAAAAGCTCGTGATAGAAGGCGACGCCCTCGGGGTTAATCTCGCCAGTGCCGTTGGGGAAGATACGGCTCCAAGCGATGGAGACGCGAATACCGTTGATGCCGAAGCGCTGGCACAGGTCAATATCGACCGGGTACTTGTTGTAGAAATCGCTTGCAGGATCGGGGGAGAAGCGACCCTGGGCTGCCAGGAAATCGTCCCAGGGCACTTTGCCCTTGCCGTGCGTACGGGTCTCGCCCTCAACCTGGTAAGCAGCGGTGGCGCCGCCAAACACAAAGCCGTCGGGGAACTGCATGGGGTTGGTCATGAGTCATCCTTTCTGTGGGATACGAATAGGGAGAGGTGCCCGAACTGGGGATCCGGGCACCAACAGAGGGAGGAACTAGTCGAGGTTCTCGCGGAGCCACTTGATGGCGCCAGCGGGGTCGCGAGTAAGGTCGATATATTCCTTACCGCGGGGAGCGAGCAGCTTAATGCCCAGGCGATCGGTGTCGGCCTTCATGTCGTTGTAGTAGCTACGGACCTGCGGGGCAAGCACGATAACGTCGTACTGATCCATGATGGCAGTGTGCTGGCCATAAGCGCCTGCGGAGGAAGCGATGTTCTCTCCGGTCTGTGCGGCACCTTCCTTGATGGCGTTGGCGAGCATGGCAGAGGTGCCGGCGCCGGCGCACAGGACGAGGACCTTCAGACCATCGACATCCTTCTTGGCGGATGCATCGGCAGCGGTCTCGGGCTGATCGGCGACAGGCTTGCTGTCGGCGGCAGCGGCGGTCGGCTTGACGGAAGCGGCGGTCTGCTCGACAGCGGGCGCAGAGGTGCTGGCGGCGATGGTGGCAGCACCATCGGATTCGAGACCCAGCTCGGCGGCACGCTCGGCCTCCTGGTCGCAGAGCAGCTTATCGTATGCCTTCAAGAACGGCAGGTAGATGATGGCGTCCAGCAAGATGATGATCGCGACAAACACCAGGGCGATAAGCTGGAAGTTCGTGGTGATGAAGATGCCGATGGGGGCGGGGGTAGCCCAAGGCACCACGAAGGAGAAGCCGTTCATGCCCACGTTATCGATAAAGAACTTGGCAACACTCACGTTGACGCAGCCGGCGGCAACAAAGGGGATGAGCATGTAGGGGTTAAGGATCATCGGCGCGCCAAAGAGCAGCGGTTCGTTAACGGCGAAGGCAACGGGAACGATCGAGGCCTTACCGACGGCTTTGAGCTGCTTGGACTTCATAAAGAGAATCAGCAGAAGCGGCACGATGAACGTGGCGCCGGTGCCGCCGAACTCACCCACGAGCGACATGTTAAAGGTGAGGGAGTGTGCGGGGTGGCCGCCTGCCAGAAGAACCTGCAGGTTCTCGGCCTGGTTGGCAAGACGGATGGGGTCGATGCCCGGCTGGACGATCGAGGGGCCGTGGACGCCGATGAACCAGAAGAACGCGGTGGCTGCCTGGATAAGGATAAGGCCAGGATAGGTTTCTGCAGCGGTAAAGAGCGGGGAAAGCAGTTTAATAAGCAGCTCAGAGAACGGAACGCCCATGAGGTTACGCACAACCACATCGATGATGCCGCAGATGATGACGGCGCCGCCAAAGGGGATGATGTCGCGGAAGTTCTGAGCGATGGCGCCCGGGACTTCCTTGGGCAGCTTAATGGTCAGATCGCGCGAGACGCAGAACTTATAGACCCAAACGGTAATGAACGCGGCGATATAGGCCGAGAACAGACCGCGCGTGCCCATGCTGGTGCAATCGAAGACCGAAAGCTCGGAGCCGTTGAACTTGGTGGTGAACTGCGTAACAGCGAGCAGCAGCATGCTGCACTGGGCGGCAACCATGGTGGAGCCGTCGTTGAGCACCTTGCCGGCGGGCATGCGACGGTTCATGGAAGCCGTGAAGTTCTTGGCAGTGGTGCCGGCAACCATGATGCCCATGACGCCCATGGTGAAGTTGTACAGCTTGTTGCACCAGTCGATGAGCGGCTGGGGCAGCGTGATGCCAACTACGCCAGGAAGGGTGGCGATCAACAGAAAGATCGAAGAGGTAAGGACGATGGGCATGCACCCAAGGAATCCGTCCTTGATGGCCTGGAGGTAGATGTTCCTTGAGATCTTCTCAAAGAACGGTTGATGCTTCTCGAGCATCTTTACGATGGCGTCCATAGAGCTCCTTTGCTACTTGATGCGCGATGCATGTGGATGGAACTGGTCGTCGATGGATGGTCAGGACTGCCCGGAAACCTTCCTGCTTAAGGAAGGCATTGCGAAATGACAACGTTGTCATTTCGTTAATGACAACGTAAGACATTTTTGGAAGAGCAACAAGGATATACGGGTGAGCGGTCGATATTGTCCGGTAAACGGTTGATTTGTCAGTCAGGCAGGTAGTGTATGCTAGAACGAAAAAAACAAGCGATGCAAGACCGACTGGAGAAGTAGTGGCAACGATGGACAAGAAAAATGTCTCAATGAATGATGTGGCAGTTGCCGCGGGTGTTTCTCTCAAGACGGTTTCGCGTGTGATCAACGAGCCCGGTAGCGTGCGAGAGTCGACACGCGATAAGGTCCATTCCGCAATGGAGGCGCTCGGGTTTCGAGCCAACTTTGCCGCGCGTTCACTCAAGTTGGGCCGTTACGGGTGCATCGGCGTGGTGATGTTCCACTTGTCGGGCGGTGCCGTGGACATGATTGACGGTATCGCCGATGCCGCCGAAGAACGCGGCTTTGCGCTCACGATGATCAAAAAGCGGGCTGGGGAGAAGATGACCCTTGCCGAAGCGGCGCGTAGGATGTCGCAGCTTCCCGTCGACGGCATGATCTTCAACCTGCGTCAGATGGTCGATGACTTTGATACCTTTGAGGCGCCGAAAGACCTCAAGACGGTGATTATCACACCGATGGAACATCCTACCTGCTCTACCGTCAGTGACGATCAAGAGGGTGGTGCGCGCATGGCGTGCGAGTACTTCTTGAATCGCGGGCATAAAAACGTGTACTTCGTCTCTGGTAAGAAAGAGTCGCTGTCGAGCCAGTGCCGTATGAAAGGTTGGCGTGCGGCGCTCGAGGCGCGTGGCATTGAGCCGCCCGAGCCTCTGCAAGGCGATTGGAATGCGGATAGTGGCTATGCCGCGGGCCTTGTGCTTGCCGAAAAGCCCGATTGCACGGCGGTCCTCGCTGCTAACGACTGCATGGCAAACGGCGTGATGATGGCTCTACGTGACAAAGGGCTCAGTGTGCCCGACGACGTGTCCGTGATCGGCTTCGACGATGAGCTCTACAAGACGATACCTAATTCGATTCTGACGTCGGTGAAGTTTCGCCACCGCGAGCTGGGCGTCCGTGCGCTTAACGAGGTCGTCGCAGGTCTGGAAGCCCCGAGCTCCAGAAGCCGTACGCTCGTCTCGGGCGTGTTGGTCGAGCGTTCCAGCGTAAAGGACCTGCGGGCGTAGACGTGCTCGGCCTGTTTGTCTTAATCTGTAACAGCTGGGACCCAAAAACTCGGCTAGATGTTACAGATCGAGATTTTTGGCCCGGCTTATTCCGTTTGTCTCGATCTGTAACAACTAGACGGTCAAAAGTGGTCTACATGTTACAGATTGAGATTTTCGGCTTGGCCTGTGCGTTCATCTCGATCTGTAACAGCTAGGACCGAAAAACTCGGCTAGATGTTACAGATTGAGATGAACAGGAGGACGGGTGCGGTCTAAACAAAATGGCCCGCGCATCACACATCGATGCACGGGCCATTTATTGTCTGCAAGCGGCAGGTGGTGTCAGCGTCTTATGCCTCGAGGTTTTCCTCGATCCAGGCGACGGCACCCTTGGGATCCTTAGTGAGGTCGATGTACTGTTTGCCCTTGGGCGACAGCAGCGTGATGCCCAGGCGGTCGGTGTCGGCCTTCATCTCGTTGTAATAGGTGCGAACCTGCGGAGCCAGGACGATGACGTTGTACTGGTCCATGATGGCGTAGTGGCTGCCGTAGGCACCGGCGTTGGCGGTAATGTCGATGCCCAGCTCGTCGGCGCCTTCCTTAAGCGCGTTGGCGAGCAGTGCAGAGGTGCCGGCGCCAGCGCACAGAACCAGAACCCTCAGATCCTTGCCCTTAAGGGCGGACGGAGCTGCGGAGGCCTCAGTGGCAGAAGCGGTCTCGACAACAGGAGCCTCAACGGCGGGGGCGGCAGCGGTCTTGACGGCCTTGGTCTCCTCGGCCTCTTCTTCGGCCAGGGTCTCGGCCTCCTGCTTGCACAGGACGTTGTCGTAGGCCTTGCAGAACGGGTAGTAGATCAAGAAGTCAACGACCAGCAGGACGACAACCAGGACCAGAGAGATCGGCTGGAAGTTGGTGTCGATGAAGGTGCCGATCGGTCCGGGGAGTGCCCACGGCATGGCATAGATAAAGCCGTTCATGCCCAAAAAGTCGATGAAGAACTTACCAATGAGGACGTTGGCCACGGGGGCAAACAGGAACGGGATCAGGAAGTACGGGTTGAGGATGATGGGCGCGGCGAACAGCAGCGGCTCGTTGACGGCGAACATCACGGGCACGACAGAGGCTTTGCCGACGGCCTTGAGCTGCTTGGAGCGCATAAAGAGCAGGAAGATGATCGGGACAATGAACGTGGCGCCGGTGCCGCCGAGTTCGCCGATGTAGTTACCGAAGTTTTCGGTCAGGGCGAGGGCGGGGTGACCGCCGGCCTGCAGCGTGGCGAGGTTGGTGGTGATGTTGCCAAACAGCGCGGCGTTGAGGGCAGGCTTAACGACCGAGGGGCCGTGGATGCCCATGAACCAGAACAGCGGGATCATGAACCAGATGAGGGCGAGGCCGGCGTAGGAATCGGCAGCGGCGAACAGCGGGCTCACCAGCGTGGAGATGACGTTGGCAAACGGGACGGCCAAGCAGGTGCGGCAGATAACGTCGATGACGGCGACAAACAGGATGGAGAAGCTGAAGGCGAAGATGTCGCGGAAGTTCTGGGCGATGGCGCCGGGGACTTCTTTGGGCAGCTTGATGGTGATGTCTCGCTTAATGCAGAAGGCATAGATGTTGACCGTGGCAAATGCGGCGACAAAGGAGCTCAGCAGGCCCTTGGTGCCCATGTTGTCGGTAAAGAACACCGAGACATCGGCGCCGTCGATCTTGGCACTCGTCTGGGTAACGGCCAAGATGAGCATAGCGCACATGGCGGCGACCATGGTGCTCGTGGCGTTGATGGCCTTGCCAGCAGGCATGCGGCGGTTCTTGGAGCCGGTCAGCGCGCTTGCGGTGGTGCCGGCGACCATGATGCCCACGACGCCCATCGTGAAGTTGTAAACCTTGTTGCAGAAGTTCACGACGTCGACGTTCCACCAGTCGGGCAGCGTAAAGCCGCCGACCGTGGCGACAACGCCCGGCAGGGTCGAAATAAGCAGGAAGACAGAAGAAGACAGGATGATGGGCATTGCTGCCAAAAAGCCGTCTTTAATGGCCTGAAGGTAGATGTTCTTAGAGACCTTGTCGAAGTACGGCTGACCTTTCTCCAAGAACTTAACGATCGATTCCATAGTTCACGCTCCTCTTTGCATGAAATCTAAATGGCATGGACGTTGAAAACCTATATGGTCTCCCGCTTGCTAAAAGCCCGGGTGCAGGCGGGGTCGGTCCCAGGGAGAGAGAGGGGAGCGGCTGGGTTTGTATCGCATAGGGCCGCTCCCCTCTCGGGGGAAAGCGAGGCGATGCGCTACTGCGCGTCCGCCATAGTGTCGGCGAGCTCCTTGTACCAGAGTGCCGACTGCTTGATGTAGCGTTTTTGCGTGTCGAAGTCGATGTAGAACAGGCCGTAGCGCTTGTTATAGCCATTGGCCCACGAGAACTGGTCCTGCAGGCTCCAGATAAAGTAGCCCTGGACGTCGACGCCCTCGGCACGCGCCTGGAGCACCTTCTCCATGTGCTGGTCGACAAAGTCGATGCGCTCGGGATCGGCGACGATGCCGTTTGCGTCGGGCTCGGGGTCCTTGTGGCCCAGGCCGTTTTCGGTGATATAGATGACGGGGAGGTTGGGATAGGTGGCGCTGATGTGCTTGAGCGTGTCGTAGAGGCCTTGCGGGTAGATGAGCCAATCCCAGTCGGTGGTGGGGATACCCGGCATATCGACCTGCTGCCCGACGCCCTTAAACTTAAAGCACGAGGTGCCCTTGTCTCCGGTGCCGTTAAAGCTGTTGGTTGACTCGCCATCGTAGGCGGCGATAAACGCCGACTGATAGTAGTTGAGGCCGAACATATCGTTGCGGGGCGCCGCCTTGGCGAGCTCCTCCATGTCGCTGTCCTCAACCGTAAGTGTGGCGTTGTTGGCACGCAGAATCTCGTTGATGAGTGAGAGGGTGCGCGCGGAGTAGTGACCCAGGAAGGCGCCGTCCATGATGAAGTCGGTGTAGAAGGCGTTGTACAGGTCGGCGGCGTGCTGGTCGGCGGGCGAGTCGGTGGCAGGATATGCCGGCGTCAGGACGTTGACCATGCCAATGCGTCCGCCCAGGTGCTCGGTCTCGTCAAGATCCTTATACAGGTTGACGGCGCGGGCGTGGGCAACGAGCTCGTTGTGCTGGCTCTGGATGCCGCTCGTCACATCAAAGTGATGGTTGGGCGGGAAGTTGCCTTGGATGTATTGGGAGTGCGAGAGGCTGATGAGCTCGTTGATGGTGAACCAATTTTTGACCTCGCGGAACTCGCGGAAGCAGAACTCGGCATAGCGCACATAGGCGTCGACGGTCTTGCGGTTGAGCCAGTCGCCCTGGTTGAACAGGGCGGCGGGGGAGTCAAAGTGATGCAGGGACACATAGGGCTCGACGCCATACTTTTTGCAGCAGGCGAACAGCTCGTGGTAGTGCTTAACGCCCTCGGAGAGGGGTTCGGCATCGTCGCCGTTGGGGAAGATGCGGGTCCAGGCGATGGACACACGAATGGCGTTGAGTCCATGCTCGGCAGAAAGGCGGATATCCTCCTCGTAGCGGTTGTAGAAATCACTGGCCGGGTCGGGCAAAAAGCGACCCTGGGCGACAAGGTAATCGTCCCACATGGTCTTACCCTTGCCTGCCACCTTCGTGGAACCTTCCGTTTGGTACGCGGCGGTTGCGGCGCCCCAAACAAAGCCCTTCGGCAGCTGCTGTACGCGGTTTAGCAAAGACATATGCATACACCCTCTCGTCTCGCTGTTCGATATTGTGCGTTTGCGCTCAGGAGGCTCCCTGGTTAGCGTTCAGCGGTGAAAAAGCCCGATAAACACTATCTTAAAATGATTAGAACCAAAATGAGCACGTGAACATTTGACAATGAGCACGTTAACATCCGGCTGGGATGAATAGAAACAAAACAACTTCAAACAGCCGCGAACGGTTGTATTTGTTCGGTAAGCGGTTTTGATTGACAGAAGTTTTCATGTTGTGGTATATGGCTCGGGTATCATGAGCACGTTATCAATGTATGTACGATGCGCCATGGGCGCGGGGAATAGTTGGGAAGCAGGTTAGCGTGGAAGGCATGGATCAGCAGACAAGGAATGGTCGTTCGGCGAGCGCGGCAGAGGTTGCGGCGCTCGCTGGCGTGAGCCGCCAGACTGTGTCTCGCGTGGTCAACGGTATGCCCAACGTGACGGAAAAGACGCGCAAGCGTGTGCTGGCCGCCATGGAAGAGCTGGGCTTTCGTCCCAATTTTGCTGGAGCGGCGTTGCGCGGCGGGTCGTATCGTTCTATTGGCCTGTGCATGTACAACATCACACGTGTCGGTAACCTGGCGACGCTCGAGGGTATCATGCAAGCGGCGCGCGAGCACGATTTTGCCGTCACTATGATCGAGATGGGCGGCGACAAGCCCTATGCACTTGCCGATGCCTCGCGCCGCATGGTCGAGCGACCCGTCGACGGCATGATTCTCAACATGAACCGCATGGCTCCCGATTTTGAGGAGTTTGTTCCCCAGCCGGGAGTGCGAACGGTCATCCTGTCCATGTATGCGCATCCGCGCTGCACGACGATCGACTCCGACCAGTATGGTTCGTGCGAGCTGTTGACCAATTATCTGCTGGAACATGGTCACTCGAATATGCGGTTTGTGGCGGGTCCGGAAAACTCGATTTCCTCACGTTTTCGTGAGGCCGGTTGGCGCGATACGCTGGGTCGTGCTCATGTCGATGCCGCTCCGATGCTGCGTGGCGATTGGAGTGCGGACAGTGGGTACGCCATGGGCGAGCGGATTGCGGCCGAGGTGCTTGCCGGCGGGTCGCAGGCGCCGACTGCCGTGCTTGCGGCAAATGACCAGATGGCGCTGGGCGTTATCGCCGCGCTCGAGAACGCGGGCCTGTCCGTGCCCGACGACGTGAGCGTGGTTGGTATCGACGACGCACTCGAGGGACTTGTTCCTCACAATCGGCTGACGACGCTGCGATTTGATTTGCGCGGTGTCGGTAAGCTTGCGTTTGAGGCGGCGATTGGAGAGAGCTCGTCTATCGAGGCGATTCATGTGCCGAGCACGCTGGTCGAACGCTCGACTGTTAGGGACATACGGGGTTAGGTCCTACTCCGTTTGTCTCGATTTGTAACAGGTAGACGGTCAAAAGCGGGCTACGTGTTACAGATTTAGATTCTTCGGAAAGAGCAATCCTGTTCGTCTAAATCTGTAACAGCTTGGACCCAAAAACTCGGCTAGATGTTACAGATTGAGACAAGCGGCCCCCGAACCGCCCAAAAAAGGCCGGGGGCGGCGCGCCGTGTGACGTGCCGCCCCCGGCTGAGAAATGGGGACAGGTTATGTGGGCAGGCGACCCCGCCAGCCGCTAGTCCAGACGACGGGTCTGCGCCACGTGCTTATACCAGTATGCGCTTGCCTTGGGCGTGCGCTTCTGGGTTTCAAAGTCAACGTAGAAGAAGCCATAGCGCTTGTTGTAGCCATTGGTCCAGGAAAACTGATCCTGCAGGCTCCACAGGAAGTAGCCGCCCACGTTGACGCCCACCTCCATGGCCTTGAGCAACCAGCGCAGGTGCTGCTCGATGTAGTCGATGCGCGGCTGATCGTCCACAAAACCGTCCTTGTAGGGGTCCTTGTAGCCCATGCCGTTCTCGGTGATGAAGATCTGCTTGTAGTTGGGGTAGCGCTGCTTAATGTAGACGAGCAGATCGAACAGGCCCTCGGGATAGATGATCCAGTCCCAGTCGGTGGTGGGGACGCCGGGCTTGTTCACATGCTCGCCAATGCCCTTAACGCGCCAGCGGCCAGTGCCCTTCTCGCCCGTACCGTTGTGGTGCAGGTCGTTCTCGCCATCGTAGGCCTTCAAGAAGCGGCACTGGTAGTTGTTAACGCCCAGGTAGTCGTTGTAGAGCGCGGCCTCGCGCATGATTTCCAGATCCTCGTCTAGGATCTCGATGGTGCCGCCCGAGACGGCAGCCAAGCGGTTGGCGCACTCGAGGGTGTCGGGCGCGTAGTCGCCGCGGAAGGTGGCGTCGAGCAAGAACTGGTTCTGCAGCACGTGCTCGTTGTTGGCGGCTTTGATGTCGGCGGGGTCGTTCTCGTTGAGCGGATACTTAAACTCCAGCGACTGAATGACGCCGATCTTGCCCTTAAAGCCACCGTTGTGGAAGGCCAGTACTGCCTTGGCGTGGGCGAGCATCATGTTGTGCTCGCACTGGAAGGCCTCGGCCAGATGCGCCTTAACACCACCGGGGAAGGTGCCCTCGATGTAGGTGTTGGAGGCGTCGGCCCAGATCTCGTTAAAGGTGAACCAATAGGTCACCTGGTCGGCGTACTCCTTAAAGCAGAAGGTGGCAAAGTCCACAAAGGCATCGATGGTCTCGCGGTTGAGGAAGTCGCCCTTCTCAAAGAGGGCAAGCGGCGTGTCAAAGTGATGCAGCGTGACGAACGGCTCAACATGGTTCTTATGGCACTCGGCGAAAAGGTCGTGGTAGAACTGAACGCCCTCGGGGTTAATCTCGCCGGTACCGTTGGGGAAGATGCGGCTCCAGGCGATGGAGAGGCGAATGCCGTTGATGCCAAACTCCTCGCACAGCTCCAGGTCGACGGGGTACTGGTTGTAGAAGTCCGAAGCGGGATCGGGGGAGAAACGCCCCTGGGCCTCCAGGAAGTCGTCCCAGGCGACTTTGCCCTTACCGTGAGTGCGGGTCTCGCCCTCTACCTGGTAGGCAGCGGTGGCACCGCCAAAGACAAAGTCCTCGGGAAACTGCGCGGGCGGGTTGGTGACGCTAGCAGGGTTAACGGACATGATGAAATATCCAATCGTCTAAATTGAAGGGCCAACCGGTCTTGGATAATCGGCTGGCCCTGAGCGTTACTTACTTCGAGAGTTGCTCGCTTACGAAGGCGAGAGACTTGTCACCGTTCTGGGAAAGCTCGATGTACTGCTTGCCACGGCAGGCGACGCACTTGTTGCCCACGCGCTCGCAGTCCTTCTGCAGGTCGGCCAGGTAGCTTGCGGCCTGCGGGGCCAGTACGACCAGGTCAAAGTCGGGGAGCATGTCGACGTGGTTGCCATATGCCTCGGCAGCGGTCTCAAGATTGATGCCGCGCTCCTTGGCGGCCTTGGCCAGCGCGTTGGCGAGCAGGCCCGAGGTTCCGCCACCCTGGCAGAGCACGAGTACGCGCTTGCCGTTGAGGTCGCTGGCGGGCGTTGCCTCAACGGCGACAGCGGCGGGAGCGGCATCGGTCTTTACGGCCTCGGCAGCGGCGCCGGCGGCAACGCTCTTGGCGTCAGCCTTGCCCTGGAAGGCGTCGTTGAGCTTGGCGGCCTTCTCGGCGTTCTTGGCGGCGAGCTCCTCCTGGGAGATCTCGGCCTCCTCGGCGCACTTCTGGGCGTCATAGGCACGGAAGAACGGATAGTACAGAACGAAGTCGACGACCAGGATAAGGGCGAGCATCACAAAGGCGAGCGGCTGGAAGCCCAGGCCCATGATGGTGCCGATGGGGCCGGGGACGGTCCAGGGCAGGGTGTACATAAAGCCGTTCATGCCCAAGAAGTCGATAAAGATCTTGAGGATCCAGATGTTGGCGATCGGGGCAAAGACAAACGGGACAAAGAAGACGGGATTGAGCACGATGGGTGCGGCGAACAGCAGCGGCTCGTTGACGGCAAAGCACACGGGAACGATAGCGGCCTTACCGACGGCGCGCATCTCCTGGGACTTGGCCAGGAAGCAGAACATAAAGACCAGGACGAGCGTGGCGCCGGTGCCGCCCATGCAGACGACGAAGTACTGGGCACCCTGGGTCAGGACAGCGGAAGCGTGCTGGCCAGCCTGGAACGCAGCCAGGTTGTCGGTCATGTTGGCAACGAGCGCGGCGGCGATGGCGGGCTCGACGATCGAGGGGCCGTGGACGCCCACGAACCAGAACAGGCTCATGGCGCCGTAGATCACAGCGAGGCCGATGTAGCCATCGGCAGCGGTGAACAGGGGCTGGAACACCTGGATGACGCCCTGGGCAAAGCAGAAGCCAAAAGCAGCGCGGAAGACGATGTCAAAAACCCAAAAGACGGTGATGCAGACGGAGAAGGGGATGATGTCCTTGAAGGTCTGCGAGATGTTGGGCGGAACCTGCTCGGGCATCTTGACGGTGATGTTGCGCTTAATGAAGAACTTGTAGATGATGCCGGTCACAAACGCAGCGATGAAAGCGGTCAGCAGGCCCTTGGAACCAAGGTAGGTGGTGTTGAAACCGCTGGCGGCGTCCGTGGCGATCGTGTCGCTCGAAAGGAGCAAGAAGCCGATGATGGCCGCGCACATGCACGAGATAAAGTTGATCTGGTTGTTCTTGGGCAGATCGCGGTTCTGAGCGTCGGCGAAGTGCTTGGCCGTGGTGGCGGCGCAGGCGATGGCCAGGATGCCCATGGAGTAGTTGTAGCACTTCCACAGGGCGTTGTTGATGTCATCGGGCCAGTAGAAACCCCAGATGTTGGGGACCGAGGCTACCAGGCAGAAGATGGACGAGAAGATGATGATGGGGATGACGGAGATAAAGCCGTCGCGGATCGCCTTGAGGTACTTGTTGCGGGCGATCGCGTTGAAAAAGGGCTGGCTCTTTTCGATGATGGCGATGAGTTGCTCCATGCAATGCTCCTAAGAGTCGGTGGGTTAGCAACGATGGTAGCTTTTGACGTTCGGTTGCCAAAATGTTGACGTTGCCATTTTGTGACACAAAAAAAGAAGCGAACCGGTGGTTCCTGTGCCTGCGAACCGTCGATTCCTTACGCGTAAACGTTTGAGCCGCCCGGTGGCTCTGTGTTTGCACAATGGCAACGTTAACATTTGGGCGACAAAAGCCGTTCGGGGAAGCAAAAATGTCGGTGAACGGTAGGTTTTGGGTGGTGAGCGTATGGTGGGGGAGGCGTTAGATATACTTGAAGACGTTTCATTTGACTGCGTAGGGTGCCACCAATGGCATCGTTGACATAGAAAGATCAACCTATGGCCGCTGTTAAAAAATCGGTTTCCGTTAAGGATGTGGCGCTCCTCGCGGGCGTCTCAGAACAGACGGTCTCGCGCACTGTCCACGATTCGCCCAGCGTGCGCCCCGAGACCAAGGAGCGCGTGCGTGCCGCCATGCGCGAGCTGGGGTATCGCCCCAATTTTGCCGGTCGATCGCTGCGCCGTGGCAAGTTTAAGACCGTCGGCGTCGCCATGTTCAACATTACCGGTACTGGTAACCTCGACCGTATGGAGGGCTTTGCCGCCGCGGCCGACAAACATGGCTATGCCATCACCCTCACTAAAGTAGATGGACATCCCTATACCCTCGAGAGTGCATCGTCGCGTATGAGCGCGCTGCCGGTAGACGGCATGGTCGTGATCATGAATCGCATGCCGGCGGACTTTGGCACCTTCGAGCCGCTGCCCGGCATGCAGACGGTGCTCGTTACGATGCTGGAGCACCCTCTCTGTTCAACGGTCGATAACGACCAGTTCGATTGCTCGCGCCAGGTGGTCGAGTACTTGCTGGGGCGGGGGCACAAAACCGTGCACTTTATTTCGTGTCCCGAGCGCTCGCTTTCGGGCATGCGGCGCGAGGAAGGCTGGCGCGAAACATTGCGCGCGCATGGTATTGAACCGCCGCGACTCGTCCGTGGGGATTGGACGGCACAGAGCGGATATGCTGCTGGTCAGGCTCTGGCGGAAGATCCGACCTGTACGGCCATTTATGCTTCCAACGATGCCATGGCCTACGGCTGCATTCGCGGGCTCGAGTCGTGCGGAAGGCATGTGCCCGAGGACGTGAGCGTGGTGGGTGTTGATGACAGCCTGGGCGATATCGTGCCCGACCGTCGCCTGACCACGGTGCGCTTTGACAACAAGCGCGTCGGCATGTGGGCGGTCGACAAGATTGCCGGCGCCGATGGGGGTGCGTCTGGCGTGGAGCACATGCTGATTCCCGGTGTGCTCGTAGAGGGCGATACGGTGCGCGACTTGCGTTAGGGTGCGGCCCTGTTTGGGTTGCCGCTAATTGTGTTCGATATTGTTCAGATTGGTTTAAAAACCGTTCACGGGCGAAAAGTGACCGTTCATAGTTCGAAAGTACGTTTTGAGCTGTTCTTTTTTGTTTGAATGTTATTGCTTCTGTCATACACAACGCAGCGCGTATGCCCGGACGCGATGCTCTCCATTGGTTCATATGTGAAAGGAACGCAATATGGCAACCAAAGAAGAAATCTCGATGGTTGGATTCGAGATCGTCGCATACGCAGGTGACGCCCAGACCGATCTGCTTGCAGCGCTCGATGCTGCTCGCGAGGGTGATTTTGAGAAGGCCGAGCAGCTGCACAAGGATGCCAGCGATGCGCTCATCGGTGCCCACGACACGCAGACCAAACTGCTTTCGCAGGAGGCCGGCGGTGGCGAGATGGAGATGACCTTCATCATGGCTCACGCTCAGGACACTCTCATGACCACTATGATCCTGGAGAAGCAGACCCGCTTTACCATCGATGCCTATAAGCGCATCGCCGAGCTCGAGGCCAAGCTCGCCTAACGAGCCCTCACAACCAAGTCCCCTTCCAAAAGCTCTGCCGCTACCCGCGACAGGGCTTTTTCCGTTCTCCTCCCCGCAACTCATCCCGAGATAGTCATTGGGGACGTTCTTAAACGACTAGTCATTGGGGACAGTCTTGGTGCGCTCCGTTCGTCCTCCCGTTCGATTTTTGCTCGGTGGGTATACTTCCTTTCGCATTAAGCCCCGGACTGAGGAGGTATCCAAATGCCGGATAACGGGTCAATACAAAAAAGAGACGCGCACGAGATGGCTCATGGGCGTCCTGTCCAGATAACCGAGCACACGACGGTAACCGAGCTGCAGCCCAGTCTGTCCGATGTCGTGTGCGCAAACAAAAAGCTGCAGATTGGCTTTATCGTTGCTCTCGTGGTCCTGGCGCTGCTGTCGGGCTTTGTGGCTCGTCCGCATTTCGCCGATACCAAAACTTGGGACTCCACCATCGAGGTCATCGACCAAAAGAAGGGTAACGTTTTGGCGCTCACGGCTTCATGCGTTGCTCTATCTGCGGGTATTACGGCGCTGCCGGGTGATACGGGAACGCCGGTTGCCGAGCAGCTCGCACAGCTTTCGGGCAACCTTGGTATCGTGCTTGCCGTGCTATACCTAGAGAAATATTTGCTCACGATTTTGTGGTCGGTTGGCCTGGGCATCTTAATCCCGTTTGCGCTGGTGCTCTTTGCGGTGTCGCTCGGCATTCACGGGCGCTGGAGCACGAGCGCTGTCCTGCGCCGTGTGGCGACGCGCGTGCTGGTGGTTGCCGTGATCGGCATGGCGTTGGTGCCCGCGAGCGTATGGGTGTCGCAGAAGGTCGATGAAACGTATCGCGTAAGTATTGAGCAAGCTGAGCAAAAGGCTGCGGACGCGGCCGACACCACGGACAAGTCAGCCGAGACCAGCTCAAAATCGAACAAGAAAAAATCCGAGGCCACGGAGTCCAAAAACGTGCTCGAGCAGTTGACTGATGGGGCATCGAGCCTTGTTACGTCGGTGACCAGCGGCGCCAAGCAGATGACCGACGAGATCGTGCAGCAGGTGACCAATCTGATTGAAGGCGTCATCGTGATGATCGTGACCTCGTGCGTTATCCCGCTGCTGGTGCTCGTGGCGTTCCTATGGCTAGGACACGTGCTGCTGGGGATCGATATTTCCGGCCCGGCGAACTATTTGACGGGCCGCTTTCTGGGTGCTCCGTCCAAGCACGCCAAAAAGGGTGGGCAGTCCGAGTAACTAAAACAGCTGTATATACCGGGGAATACCGCCGAAGGGCGGCCGAGACGCGTTCTCGGTCGCCCTTTTGTTTGTTGAACACATGGTCGCTGCGTCCGCGCCCGGCTCAAACGGTCAGCAATCATCCGTGAACGGTATTTGTTCAAAAAAGAACAAAGATAAACAAATAGTTGTTGCAGTTACTGTTCGAATGTGTTCAAATAAA
>CAJMPF010000002.1 GCA_905215195.1 uncultured bacterium
GTCGGTCACCGTCGCTACCATGCCGTGCTCGCTCCGCTCGACGGCGACCTGACCGTCGAGGTTGCCCCCAAGGCAGGCCTCACCTGCACCCGCGCTTACAGCGATATCGATGATCGCGAGCGCTTTGAGGGGGCGGGGGAGACCGTGACGATTCCCGCCGGCGGCGTTGCCGTCGTCGAAATTGACGAGGCCTACCGTGTCGTGGCCGATGCCGCGGATCCCCGCGTCGTGGTACTGCACGTGACGGTCGAAGGTTATTCCTTCCCCAACAAGTAGTATTCGTCCGCCTGGACGTTTGCTTCGCGCCGTTAAGGGGGATGGCTTTGTTGACTCCCTTTTCCCCATTCCCCTTAGCAGGTGCGCCGTCCGTGTTTGCACTTGCAGCTCGGACGGGTTTAGATGACATTTAATAGATGATTGGGAGGGCTTATGAGCTCTGAAAAACGAGGAACGATTGGTTCGTTCGCTCTGCTGGGCATGACGGTCGCCGCCGTGTTCGGTATCAAGAACATCATCAACAACAACGCGGCCATCGGCTTAGCAGCCGCGCCGTCGTTCTTCTTCGCCACGCTTTTGTACTTTGTCCCCTATACCCTGGTTACCGCCGAGTTCGTCGGCCTTAACAAGGACTCCGAGTCGGGCGTGTACGCATGGGTTAAGACCTCGATGGGTGGTCGCTGGGCGTTCCTGACGGCATTTAGCTACTGGTTCGTTAACCTGTTCTTCTTTGCGTCCGTCCTGCCCAACGTCATCATCTACGCGAGCTACGTGTTCTTTGGTGCCAATGCTGAGCTTTCGCAGCTGTGGATCACCATTATCGAGATCGTTGTCTTTGCTATCGCCACGTGGGTTTCGACCAAGGGCGCTAAGTGGATCGGCTCCATTTCCTCCTTCGGTTCGACCGCGGCTCTCGGCCTGACCGCCGTGTTCATCCTGCTGTCCCTGGCTGCTGCCTTTGGCGGCGTTGAGTTCGCTACGGCTCCTACTCCCGCTAACATGGCTCCCGACATGAGCAACTTCGCAACTGCGTGGGGCTTCTTCGGTACGCTTGCCTGGATCATCCAGGGCGTTGGCGGCGCTGAGTCTGTCGGCGTGTTCCTTAACGACCTTAAGGGTGGCGTCAAGGCCTTCGTGCGCACCGTCGTTATCGCCGGTCTGACCATCGGCCTTCTGTATGCAGGCGCTTCGCTGCTGGTTAACCTGTTCATCCCCGAGGGCGGCGTTGCCATCTCCACCGGTATCTTCGACGTATTCGGCGCTGTCTTTGCCCACTTTGGCATTCCCATGGAAGTGTCTACGCGCGCCATCGGCTTGATCCTTCTCGCCGCCACGCTGGGCTCCCTCATGATGTGGACCTCTGCTCCCATCAAGGTTTTCTTCACCGAGATCCCCAAGGGTGTCTTTGGTAGCAAGATCGTCGAGCTCAACGAGCACGGCATTCCCGCCCGCGCTGCCTGGCTGCAGTTCGCCATCGTCGTCCCCATCCTGATCATCCCGGCCCTGGGCTCCGGTAACCTCGACGACCTGCTCATGATCGTCACCAACATGACGGCTGCCACCGCTCTGCTCCCGCCGCTGCTGATCCTGCTTGCCTACTTTATGTTGCGCAAGAACTTCGACGCTGCTCCCCGTGGCTTCCGCATGGGTTCGCGCACCTTTGGCCTGGTCATTGCTGCATTCCTGCTTGTGGTCTTCTGCTTCGTGCTTATCTGCGGCACCATTCCGCTCGATCAGCCGCTGTGGCTGACGCTGGTCTACAACGTCGGCGGCGTGGTTGTCTTCCTGGGCCTTGCCGTGATGTGGTACAACCGCTACATCAACCGCCTGCGCGAAACCGATCCCGAGGCTGCTGAGAACGAGCTTCGCCCCTCCGTCCTCGACATGATGGAGTAGCGGCTAGGATTAATCTACGGCTGTGGAATAAATCGATTCCCTTTCCTAAGGAGGGGCCTTACGAGGCCCCTCCTTTTGTGTTTTGGAGCATGGTTTTGGACCCTGTGGGCAAAAAATGCCAAATATGAGTACTGTTGCAAAAGAGGTGTCATATTTTTCGGCCTGTTCTGAGCAAAAATGGGCTCAAAATCAATTTACCTAACCCCCCTTAAAGGGCGTTTGACGGCTTTCAACCTCCTCGAATCGCTCAAAGTAAGCAATTTACTCTCGATTTTGCTGCTACTAAATTGGTGACAGTACTCATATTTGCCACTTTTTGACCACGAGGTGTTCAGAGGGGCTCTCGACAAGCATCTAACGCTACAATAACTACCACGTGGCTGGGTTTTGCCGGCCGAATGTGCGATGTCGTGGGAGGGGACATGGTCGAGTTTACAAAGACGATTAAAGATCCGTTGGGATTACATGCCCGCCCGGTTGCGCTGCTCTATGACATCATTGCCAAGCATCGTAGCGACGTGTCGGTCAGCATCGGTGACCGTCATACCGACGGTCGCGACGTTATGGGCCTCATGGCTCTCTACGGCGAGTGCGGCGAGGACATCATCTTCCGCGTTTCGGGCGTAGACGAGGCTTCCTGCGTTACGTCGATCAGAAATCTCTCACTCTAAGCATGATAGGGCGTGGTAAAGGATGGTCCTTTGCCGTGCCCTTTTGTTTCGTATAGGAAACTTTTTCGAAATCTGAATGGGGACCCTTTCCAAAAAGTTAACCACGTGTTAGTTTACTAAAGCGAACATAGGCGTGGTTAACTTTTACCGCGTCGATGTTGAGGATGAACTGACGTTAGGAGCCACTCATGTCTTGCGGACCGCAGATGCCGGCAATGCCGCTTTCGATGGTAAAAGCGGGCGAAACCGTGCGCGTGTCTCGCGTAAAGGGCAATGAGGATATGAAGCACCACCTCAAGGACCTCGGCTTTGTCGAGGGCAACGAAATCCACGTGGTGAGCTCGAGCGGCGCCAATATCATCGTCACGGTGCTGGGCGCACGCTTTGGCATCGATTCCAAGGTTGCCATGCACATCATGACCGTCGGTTAGTCTGCAGCATTTCATAAAAACCGAAAGGGGGACAAGAGGATGAAGACGTTGGGTGACGTTAAGGTGGGCGAGAGCTCCACCATCGTCAAGCTTCACGGTGAGGGTGCGCTTCGCCGCCACCTTATGGACCTGGGCCTCATCAAGGGCACTTCGTTCAAGGTCGTGAAGGTTGCGCCGCTCGGTGATCCGGTCGAGATCAACGTGCGCGGCTACGAGCTTTCCATCCGCAAGGAGGAGGCCGCCGTCGTCGAGGTCCAGTAAGGGCTCACGACGTATATTTCTGCAGATAAAGTTAGGTTTTTCTAACTTAATGCAGCATTTTGAAGCACATTATCCAGCCCGTGCGGAGAAAGCAGCGCGGGCACACAAGGAAGAAGGATTGAATGGCGGATTCTCAGATCCATGTCGCACTGGCGGGTAACCCCAACTGCGGCAAGACCACGCTTTTCAACCTGATCACCGGCGCCAACGGCTACGTTGGCAACTGGCCCGGCGTCACGGTTGAGAAAAAGGAGGCCAAGCTCCTAAGCGACAAGAACGTTACCATCACGGACCTCCCTGGTATCTACTCGCTTTCCCCCTACAGCCCCGAGGAGCAGTGCTCGCGCGACTACCTCATGAGCGGCGAGCCCGATGTTGTCGTCCAGGTTGTCGACGCCACCAACCTCGAGCGCAACCTGTACCTGGCGCTTCAGGTCATCGAGACCGGCCTGCCCGTGGTCGTTGCCCTCAACATGGCCGACCTGGTCGAGAAGAACGGCGATAAGATCGACACGGACAAGCTCTCCAAGAAGCTCGGCTGCCCGGTCATGATGATCTCGGCTCTTAAGAACAAGGGCATCAAGGAGCTCTTCGAGCAGGTCAAGAAGTCCGCTGCTTCTAAGGGCCAGGTGCCGGAGCACAAGTTCGACTCCTCCATCGAGGACGTTCTGGACCACATCGAGAACAACCTTCCGGCGAGCGTTCCCGCCAACAAGCGTCGTTACTACGCCGTCAAGCTGTTTGAGCGCGACGCGGACGCCTGCAAGCTCATCAACCTCACCAAGGAGAAGGCCGCTCGCGTGGAGCAGCTGGTCGCCCGGTGCGAGCAGGACTGCGATGACGACGCCGAGTCCATCATCACCGGCGAGCGCTATGGCGTCATCGCGCACATTATCGACGAGTGCCTCACTAAGGCTCCGGCCAAGATGAGCACCTCCGAGAAGATCGACCGCGTGGTTACCAACCGTATCTTGGGCCTGCCGATCTTTGTGGTCATCATGTTCTGCGTGTACTACATCGCCGTTTCCACCCTGGGCGGCACGGTGACCGACTTCACCAACGATCAGCTCTTCGGCACCGACGGCTGGTACGTGCTCGGTCAGGGCCGCGACGCCTACGACGCGGCCGTCGAGGCTGCGGGCGACGATGCCGACTCGGTTGACCCAGCGCAGTACGGCCCCTATGTCCCGGGTATCACCACCGTGGTGCACGACGCCCTTGTGGCGGGCGGCACCGAGGACGGTGGCCTGGTCGATTCGCTGGTCTGCGACGGCATCGTCGCCGGCCTGGGTGCCATCTTCGGCTTTGTGCCGCAGATGTTCCTGCTCTTTGTGATGCTGTCCTTCCTGGAGGACTGCGGCTATATGGCCCGCGTCGCCTTTATCATGGACCGCGTGTTTCGCCGCTTTGGCCTGTCCGGTAAGTCCTTTATCCCCATGCTCGTGTCCTCGGGCTGCGGCGTTCCCGGCGTCATGGCCACCAAGACCATCGAGAACGAGAAGGACCGCCGCATGACGGTCATGACCACCACGTTTATTCCCTGTGGCGCCAAGCTGCCGATCATCGCCCTGCTCATGGGTTCCATCATCGGCGATTCTTCCACCACCGCCGCGTGGATCAGTCCGCTCTTCTACTTCCTGGGCGTCTTTGCCGTCATCGCCTCGGGCCTCATGCTCAAAAAGACCAAGCTCTTCGCCGGTCGCCCGACGCCGTTTGTTATGGAGCTTCCTGCCTACCACTTCCCGGCGATCCGTTCTTGGGCGCTGCACGTGTGGGAGCGCTGCTGGGCCTTTATCAAGAAGGCCGGCACGGTCATCTTCGCGTCCACTGTCGTGGTTTGGTTCCTGTCCAACTTTGGTAGCTACAACGGTTCCTTTGGCTACCTGCCCGCGATGGACGGCATCTCCGAGGAGTTCATGGACTACTCCGTGCTTGCCATGCTCGGCAACCTGGTCTCCTGGATCTTCGCCCCGCTTGGCTTTAGCACCTGGCAGGCAACAGCGCTGTCCGTCTCGGGCCTTGTCGCCAAGGAGAACGTCGTCGCCACCGCCGGCTCGCTGCTGTCCGTGGCTGATGCCGCCGAGACCGACCCGAGCCTGTGGACCGCGTTTGCCGGCATGTTCCCCACCATGGGCGCCTGCGTCGCCTTTGGCGCGTTCAACCTGCTGTGCGCTCCATGCTTTGCTGCCATGGGTGCCATCCGCAACCAGATGGATTCCGGCAAGTGGTTCGCGATTGCCATCGGTTACGAGTGCGCCTTTGCTTGGGTGATCGGCCTGTTCATCAACCAGTTCTATAACCTGCTTGTGTTGGGACAGTTTGGTATCTGGACGGTTGTGGCCATCGTGCTGCTGGTTGCGATGCTCTTCCAGATCTTCCGTCCCATGCCAAAGCATGCATGGACCGACGAGGACGAGACTAACACTGCTTCCGCCGCGGTTTCCGCTTAAGTCCGAATAAGGATTAGCCCCTTTTCACGAGCCCGGGTGTCCCAGCGACACTCGGGCTTTTGTTTTAACCGCTAGGCAATTTCGTTATAATCGACGTCCGCAAATCGATTCATTATGTTGGAGAATCCATTTGATCATGGCAGATATCGACAATAGGATAGCTTTGGTGATTCCCGCGTATGAGCCGAGTGGTCGGCTGGCCGCACTACTTGAGGAGCTCGTGCTCGGATGGCCGGGACCGATCGTTGTGGTGGATGACGGGAGCAGCGCGTCCTGTTCTGTGGTGTTTGACCGCGCCCGCGCGCTTGGTGCTACGGTTCTTGTCCACGGGCTCAACCGCGGCAAAGGTGCGGCCCTTAAGACTGCCTTTTCTTATCTCTTGGAACAGGTCCCGACTGTTGCGGGGGCCGTCACGGCAGATGCCGATGGTCAGCATTTGCCTGCCGATATCCGCGCCGTTGCGCGCGAACTCGGTTTGCACCAGGACTCGTTGGTGCTTGGCTGTCGCCGATTCGACGGTAATGGCGTCCCTGCGCGCAGTAAGCTCGGTAACAATTTTATGCTTGGGGCCATGCGCGTGCTCTGCGGTGTCGATGTGAGTGATACGCAGACGGGCTTACGTGGCCTTCCGGCGTCGCTTATGCGCCGTATGCTCGCTGTGGTGCGAGACGGATATGAGTTCGAGACAGAGATGCTTGTGCTGGCGCGGCGTGCGGGTGGCATCTTCGAGGTTCCCATTACCACGGTCTACGAGGGCGACAACGAGGCATCACATTTCCGTCCCGTTGTTGATTCGCTTCGCGTGCTCGGTGTCTTATTCTCTGCGTTTGCGCGCTACACGCTCTCTTCGCTCTGCACATCGTTGTTGGATTGGGCACTGTTCTCTGCGCTCGTACTCCTATGGTCGCATGGTGTCGCGACCAGCGCAGCCATCGTGTGGGCAACCGTCGTTGCGCGGGTCGTCTCGGCATTTGTCAACTATATGCTGAATCGAAATATCGTCTTCAAAGCGGATAATTCCAGCTGTTCTCGGAGCCTTTGCCGCTATATTGCCCTGTGCGCAGCTTGTATGTTGGCGAGCGCAGCTCTCGTCCTCTTGATTTCCGTTGCACTGCCCATACCGGTCTTCATCATCAAACCGTTTGTTGATACGGCATTGTTCTTTGCTAACTACCGTATCCAGCAGTCATGGGTCTTTGAATAGGGGGATGATTCCGTGAACGTTCATGAGCTTAAGAAAGCCAAGAAAAGCGTGGTGGAAAAACGGGGGGCACGGAAGCGCGATGTGACGACCTTTATCGTCACTGCAGTCCTTATGGTCATCTATCTGCTATGGCGTCTGCTGTTCACCCTGCCGTTTGATCAGGGGATTCCCCAGATGGTTTTTGCGGTCTTGCTGCTCATCGCTGAGACAGTAACCGCGTTTACGACCTTCGAACTTTACTACCGCAAGGTTAAGGCCGACAGCGGACATCTCGTTATGCCGAAAATCTTGCCCGAAGACTATCCCGACGTTGACGTGGTAATCGCTACGCACAACGAGCCGACTGACGTGTTGTTCAAGACGGCGAACGCCTGTACCTACATGGACTATCCCGATCGTTCTCGGGTGCACGTCTATTTTGCTGACGATGGCTGCCGCAAAGAGGTCGCTTCCCTTGCGGCTGAACTTGGGATTGGTTATATCCCCTGCGAGGATAACAAGTATGCCAAATCGGGCAACCTCAACAACGCGTTAAGGCACACGACTTCACCGCTGATCGCGACGTTCGATGCCGACATGATTCCGCGTAGCAGCTTTCTCGTAGATACCGTGCCCTATTTCTTGCTGCCTCGCTATATTCAGGATGGCGCGACCGGCGCATGGCGTTATCGTTCCGAGGACGAACTCAATGAGGACCTTAAAGTCGGTCTGATTCAGACGCCGCAAAGCTTCTATAATCTCGATCTTTTTCAGTTCAATCTGTACGCCGAGGACAAGATTCCTAATGAGCAAGATTTCTTCTCACGCGAGGTAAACCAGATGCGCAACTCGTCCAACGCCTGCGCATACACCGGTAGCAATGCCGTGATTTCGCGCGCCGGTATGGAGGAGATTGGCGGGTTTCCGTATCATACGATCACCGAAGATTTTGAGACGAGCTGTCGTCTGCAGATGGCGGGTTATATTACCTATGCCACTGATAAGGTCGAAGCTCACGGCCTCTCGACGACGGATGTGCGCTCGATGGTGCACCAACGCATCCGCTGGGCGCGCGGTGTGATTCAGAGCATCCAAAACACGGGTGTCATCTTTTCCCGCAAGATTTCTTTTTCCGCGCGCATTACCTATCTGTGCAGTTTTCTGTACTGGTGGTCATTCTTCAACCGCATCATCTTCATTCTTGCGCCCATTATGTTTGCCTTGTTTGACTTCCAAATGGTTAACTGCACACTCTGGCAGTTACTAATTTTTTGGCTGCCGAGCTATTTCTTTTATAGCAGGTCTATGAAATTGCTTTCGAGCAATGTTCGCAGTCAGAAATGGAGTCAAATCATCGACACCACGCTGGCGCCATCACTTATTATTCCCGTATTTCTTGAGACGCTCGGTATCCGCGAGACCAAGTTCAAAGTTACGCGTAAAGACAAGACGACCAATCGCAGCGGTAGCCTGTGGAACATGCTCCCACACCTGTTGCTCGTGGTGCTCTCGGTTGCAGCTATTATCAGATTTACATGGGGAAAGTATGGCATGGCGCTCGTGTACAGTTCCGTGATCATCTATTGGTTGTGCTACAACTTGATTGCCCTTTTGTATGCTATTGCCTTTTCGGGTGGTCGGTCCATGCCGCGCAAGAGTACTCGCATCTCCGTAGACGAACCTGCGGTGCTGACGGCGCTGCCGGTTGAGGATGAGTGGTCGAAGCTAACCGAGGGCACCGGCGAAGCCGTGGCCGAAGGTGGCGTTTTCCCCGATTGCAGTTCGGACGAGACGGATGACGAAGGCCCTGTGGGTGTTTTCGCGGGGCGTGCCATCAACATGTCAGACGGTGGTGTACTCGTGCGCATCGATGATTCCTTTCCCGAGGAGCTGCGCAGCTTTGCGGTGCGCTTGGGAGATGGTCGCTATTGCACATGCGTTTCTGGTAGGCTTGTGCGCCTCTTTCAATCCAAATGTGGCGATGATGAGTCGTGGTACGCGGCGCTTCGAATCGAGCACCGCTCGCTCGAGGAGCGTCGCATCTATGATCAGCTGCTGTACGATCGCGAAACGGGCATCGCCGAGGAGCTTGATAGCTGGAACACCACCTATGACGATATCGTGCGTATTGTCCGCATGAGGATAAGGGCGCTTCTTTCGTGTTACCGCGTATGGAGGTCCCGCCGCCGCTCCAGGCGTGATAGCGATCGATGCGGCGATTCGCGGGATGCGGAGCGGACCAGTCGCGATTCTGCTCATGTCGAAGGAGACGCTGCATGCTGATTATTGCTGCCTTCGGCCGTGCGGCGCTGTTCCTGCTAGCGCTCTTCGGTCTGTGCTATTGGATCCATCGTTTGACCGAGACGGATGTGCATTTCGCTCCCGCGTGTGCCTTGTGTGTCATGGGGGTCGTCACGTATGCCGGTGGAATCGTGGGTGCGCTTGCCCCTGCCACCTGGGGGGTGGTTGTGGTGGGCGCCATTGCCGGTGCAGCGGCAGTGCCCTGTCTCCATGGTCGTGGTCTTGCTAGATTGCCCTTTGGTCTCCCTGACGCGTGTTTTCTCCTAGGTATGTTGATCTTTCTGTGGCCCCTGCTGTCGGCGCGTCTCGAGCATTACGATAACTTTACGCATTGGGCTATAGCGCTCAAGGTCATGCTGGAGACGGGGGCTTTCCCCACGGCGTCAAGTGGTCTCGTTGAGTTTTTCAACTATCCGCTTGGCACAACTTCACTGCTGTACTGCGCATGCACGTTTTTAGGCCATGCCGAGGGAACAATGCTCGTTGTTCAGGCAGCCTTTATCTTCTCATGTTTTTATGCTGTTCTTGGTATTGTGCGCAATCGCCGTTCGTTTCTGCCATATGCGGTGTTAGGGGCTGGCTGCTCGCTCCTTACGTTTTTCAATGTAACGATTCGCATTAATAACCTTTTGGTTGATTTCGTGCTCCCGGTCCTCACGATGGCGTGCTGGGCAGTCGTGGATCGTTATAACGGTGATGTTCGCCGCGAGCTCAAGTTGCTCGTGCCGTTGATGGCGGAGCTCATAGTGGTGAAGTCGACGGGCGTCGTATTCGTTGCATTTGTGCTCGCTTACCATTTAGCGCGCGGACACGTTGCTCTCAGGAATCGCAGCTGGAACGCTCGCCTGCGCTGGTTTGGTGCAACTGCCGTCGCAGGTGTTTTGGGTTTTTCCACTTATCTGATGTGGAGTTGGCACATGGCCACGGCGCTCGCGGGCGTCAAGAATAAGTTCGATGTGGGCGATGCTGCTCACGCGGCGGTGGTCGGCGGTAAGAATACTGCCCAGATCGCGCAGGTCGTCTCGACGTTTTTTGCGACCTCCATCGATTTAACTACCAGGCCTGCGCTCGGTTTCCTGCTCGGCAACTTGGCTGTTGTCGCATTGCTAGCGGCTGCTCGGTGGCGCTTTGGGCATCAGTTGACACATGTGCGCCGCGCACTGGTTGCGCTTGATTTCATGACAATTGTTTACTATGTGGGTATTCTCGCCATGTACATTTTCTCGATGCCAATGGACGAGGCCTTGAGGCTTGCTGGATTCGATCGTTATGCTTGCAGCATCATTGCATTGTTTGTCGGCGGCCTGGCGATGGCAGTTACCGTTGAGCTTGAGGGGCAGATGAAATTCCGGTCCGATGGTTCCCCCTGCCATGCAACGCCGTTACATAAGCGGCGATACCAACAGGTTGTAATGGGCTGCATCGCCTTGTCGCTTGGCCTTTTGACGAGTGAATACAACGGCATGCTATTCAATGCAAAGACATACGACACTTCGCTTCCGGCGACGGTCCGAGATGTCGTCGGTGATCGCTGGCCGGCATCGGGTAAAGAAGACGGTACTCGTTATTTGCTGTTCGGTTCCGATCGCGATGGGCTTATGACTTCGTACTACTTCACGTATGTGGCTCGATATTATTTGTTTGCCCCGCATTCCGATGCCATATGCGCGTTCTATGAGCCCAATATGGATAACCTTCTGTCGGGTTATGACAAGCTCATCGTAATCGAGTCCAATTCTGCGGAGATGGGTCTACTTAAAAAGCATTATGGCGTTACAGGCAAGGTCGGCGTCTATCGTATCGAGAAAAATAGCACCAGGGTAAACCTTATTGCTGAGTGAGGCAGCGAGATGAGCTCTATGATCATGATTTCACCCATTCCGGATAGGTTGCCTTGTACCAATGTGGTGGGGAGATGTGGCGTTTCCGCAGATAAAACCGACCAAAATAAACCTGTCCCTTTTTGGTAGGTGGAGAATGGGGTAAAGTAAGTGATGGTTAACTAAAGGAGGCTTGCTATGGCACCTATCGATATTGTTGTACTGGCTGTTATCGGCGTTGCGTTTGTCGCCGTGTGCGTGCGCATCTACCGCAAGGGCACCTGCGCCGACTGCGCTCAGGGTGGCGTTTGCACGGGGCATTGCTCCAACAAAAAGACGTGCGCTGCACTTAAGGGCGTAGACAAAATCGCCGAAGACTTGGGTCGCGGTATCAAATAAGGTCCGGACATCCAAGCGCTCCGCGGGCATCCGTTCGCGGGGCGCTTTGTGCATTTGAGGGAGAGCACGGCGAGCCGAAGAGTATTTTTGGGGTATCGTTAACTGGACTATTAATTGGCAACTTATCTATAACGGAGTAACCGCATGAGCGCTCGCGTAACCATGAAGGACATAGCCGCCGAGCTTGGCGTTTCCATCAATACCGTGCACAAGGCTCTGACGGGAAAGGCCGGCGTGAGCGAATCCGTGCGCGCCAAGGTGAACGCTAAGGCCGAGGCCATGGGCTATCACCGCAACACAAGTGCCTCAAGCCTGCGCCGCAAGGATATCAATCTGGTGTTTTGCCTGCCCCGCGCATCGCGCGAGGGAGCGTACTTTTTCCGTTACCTGTGGGAAGGCTGCAATCGCTTTGAACAGGAGGTCATCGACCGGGGCATTACGGTTGAGCGCGTTGAATTTGGCGTGGGCGGCTACGCTGATGCACTCGAGCAAATCGACGAGCGTCTGCAGGTGGGCGAAAAGATTGATGGCTTGCTCGCCTATGCGCCGGGCGACGATCGTGCGACTGAGCTTTTGGGGCAGATCGCCGAGGCGGGCGTGACGATTGAGCTTGTCGACGGCGACCGTCCGCATTTGAATCGTTTGGGTGCGAGCTTGGCCGATTATTCGACGGCAGGCAGCCTTATGGCCGAGCAGGCGGCAAACCTGGTCCATGCTTCTGGGGCCGACGCCCGCGTGCTCCTTTTGACAGGCGACCCATATACCGATTCGCACTATCTAACCGCCCGCGCCTTCCACAATTACCTGCGCGAACGTGATATTCCATGGCAGGTTGAGGATCTTGCAGGTGCCCATGCACAAGTCAAACAACTCGAGCATGAGCTCGAAAAGCGCTTGAGTGCGCCGGACGCCCCTGAACTTATCTGTAGCGTTTTTGCCGTTGGTTCCGAAGTGGTTGCCGACGCGCTCGTCTCGACCGGCAAGGCCGGTCAGGTCATGGTGATCGGCAACGACCTGTTTCCCGAAAGTGCTCTGGCCTTGCGCCGCGGTATCTTTACCAATATTGTCTATAAGGACCCGACGAGCCTGGCGTATCGCGGCGCTAAGACGCTGGGCGATTATCTGCTGTGGGGAAGGACCCCGACGGTGCCCGTCCAGAAGGGCGCCGTCGAGATGGTATTTGCCAGCAATGTCGACCGCTACTGCGAACTTGCGGGTATTTAGTCGATTGAGCAGGTACCCCCTCTTGCGACGTGCAATTTTGGGAGTATTCAGCATTGGCATGCCTTGAATGAGGTGCAGAACGACTGTTTTAAGTGCCCCCGATGGTGTAATTTGCCATCGGGGGCACTTTTTATGCCGATCGGGCGCTATCTGCGTTCCAAATAGGACGCTGAGGATGGCGCACGGCGCGCTCCAATGCTGAATACTCCCAAAAATGTACGTCGGGACATGACCCACCTGAGCAAAAGCGCTCAAGTTTGGTGATCGGGGACGCCAACCAGTCCGCAATACATGCAAGTCACATCTCCAGCAACCGTTGAACGGGCAAAATCTACCGTTCACCCCGTGGTGGTTAGGTGAACGTTCACCTTTTGAGGTGCAATAGATTAGTATAGTGAACGTTCACCTAAAGGATAACGAGCGCGCCGTGCGCCCGCGTTGCCAGCAAAGGGGCTGTTTGATGAAAAACTTTATGGACGATCAGGATTTCCTGCTGAGCACCAAGACCGGCGAGGAGCTGTTCCACAACTTTGCCGAGGGCATGCCCATCGTCGACTATCACTGCCACATTTCTCCTAAGGAGATTTGGGAGGACAAGCGTTTCGAGAACATCACTGAGGTTTGGCTGGGCGGCGACCACTACAAGTGGCGCCTGATGCGTGCCAACGGCGTCGACGAGCGTTTTATCACTGGCGACGCCCCTGCTCGCGAGAAGTTCCAAAAGTGGGCCGAGACCCTGGGTCGCTGCGTTGGCAACCCCGTCTTTGAGTGGAGCCACCTGGAGCTTAAGCGCTACTTTGGCTACGAGGGCGTCCTCAACGGCAAGACTGCCCAGGAGGTCTGGGACCTTGCCAACGCCAAGCTCGCTGAGGCTAGCTTTACCTGCCGCAACCTGATCAAGCAGTCCAACGTCCGCATGATCTGCACTACCGACGACCCCGCCGACAGCTTTGAGTGGCACAAGAAGATTGCCGCCGACGACAGCTTTGACGTTCAGGTCGTTCCCGCCATGCGCCCCGATGCCGCCCTGCGCATCGAGCGTGGCCAGGAGTTCGCCGACTACTGCAAGCACCTTTCCGAGGTTGCCGGCGTTGAGGTCAGCGACTTTGAGGGCATGAAGGCTGCCATTTCCAAGCGCTACGATGTTGCTCACGAGCTGGGCTGCCGCGCCTCCGACCACGCACTCGACTACGTTATGTACGTCCCGGCTACCGCCGACGAGATCGAGGCTATCTTTGCCAAGGGTCTGGCTGCCGAGCCGCTTACCGAGGAAGAGGTCCTCAAGTACAAGACTGCCTTTATGCAGTTCGTTGCCGGCGAGTATGTCCGTCTGGGCTGGGCCATGCAGCTGCACTTTGGCTGCAAGCGCGACAACAACCGCGCCATGTTCGCCAAACTCGGTCCCGACACCGGCTACGACTGCATCTCCAACTACACGCCGTCCGACCAGCTCGCCGATTTCCTCAACTCCATCCAGGAGACCTGCGGCCTGCCCAAGACCATCCTGTACAGCCTGAACCCCATCGATAACACCATGATCGATACCGTCATGGGTTGCTTCCAGGAGGCTCCGACTGCCGGTAAGATCCAGAACGGCTCCGCCTGGTGGTTCAACGACAACGAGGTCGGCATGCGCGAGCAGCTTACGGCTCTGGCTAACGAGGGCGTGTTGGGCAACTTTGTGGGCATGCTTACCGATTCCCGCTCCTTCCTGTCCTATCCGCGCCACGAGTACTTCCGTCGCGTGCTGTGCAGCGTGATCGGCGAGTGGGTCGAGCAGGGCAAGTACCCGGCCGACATGGAGCTGCTGGGCACCATCGTGCGCGACATCAGCTACAACAACTCCGTTCGCTACTTTGGCTTTGACCTGGACACCGTCGAGGCCTAAATCCAAACCTGGTTCCGGGAGCGCCGTCGCCACACGCGGCGCCCCGTTTTGCTTACACGCTAACGGCTATCTAAGGAGACACATAGATGGAGAACATCAGCTACGATACGCTCGAGAAGATCGGCTACGAGGGCTATCTTCTTCCCAAGGACGCGCCGGAGAAGGTCCTGCAGTTTGGCGAGGGCAACTTCCTACGCGCTTTCGTTGACCGCTTCTTTGACATGGGTAACGAGGCGACCGGCTGGAATGGCAAGATCGTCATGGTCCAGCCCATCAGCGGCGCCTTTGGCTTTGCCGACGGTATCAATGCCCAGGACGACCTGTATACCGTGCTGGTGCGCGGCAAGGAGGACGGCAACACGGTCGACGAGTCCCGCGTGATTAGCGCTTGCAGCCGCTGCATTAACCCGTACCGCGAGGACGACTACCGCGCCATGATGGAGGTCGCCGTCTCCGACGACCTGGAGATCATCGTCTCCAACACCACCGAGGCCGGTATCGCCTATGACCCGTCCTGCAAGGCCGACGACATGCCACCCGCGAGCTTCCCCGCCAAGCTTGCCCAGGTGCTCCACACCCGCTGGGCTGCCGGTAAGCCGGGCGTCATCGTCCTCGCCTGCGAGCTCATCGATCACAACGGCGAGGAGTTGCTGCGCATCATGAACCAGTATGTGAGCGACTGGGGCTGGGAGGACGAGTTTGCGCAGTGGATGGCTAACGACTGCACCGTCTGCACCACGCTCGTCGACACCATCGTCCCCGGCCGCATCCGCGATCCTAAGGAGGCCGCGGCGGTTGCCGAGCGTCTGGGCTACGAGGATCCCTTCCTGGCCGTGCGCGAGCCCTTCCAGATGTGGGGCATCCAGGGTGACGAGTCGCTTGCCGAGAAGCTTCCCTTTGTGAAGGCTGGTCTTCCGGGTGTCTTTGTGACTCCCGACGTCACCCCGTACAAAAAGCGCAAGGTCCGCATCCTCAACGGTGCCCATACCGCCTTCGTTCCGGGTTCCTGGGTTGCCGGCTTTGATATCGTGCGCGACTGCATGCATGACGAGACCATTCGCGGCTTCATGAACACCATGCTCTACGACGAGGTCATTCCGACGCTTGCCGCCGACTTGGATGTCGAGGACTGCAAGGCCTTTGCCGCCGCCGTCGAAAACCGCTTCGACAACCCGTTTATTGATCATGCGCTGCTCTCCATCTGCCTCAACTCCACGGCTAAGTGGCGCGCTCGCGACCTGCCCACGCTCAAGGACTACGTTGCCGAGACCGGCAACCTGCCCAAGTGCTTGGCGACGAGCCTCGCTACGCTCATCTCCTTCTACACGCAGGAGCTCGTGTCCCGCGAGGGCGACGGCCTGCACCTGCGTCGCTCCGACGGCACCGAGTACACCGCTCAGGACGACGCCTTCGTGCTCGACTTCTACGCCGCCCATGCCGGCGCCGACGATGCCCAGCTGGTGCACGACGTGCTCACCAACGAGCAGATGTGGGGCGAGGACCTTACGCAGATCGCAGGTCTTGAGGAGTTTGTCGTCAGCGCGCTCGCCGTCGTGCGTGCCGAGGGCGCCAAGCAGGCCTTCGCCAACGCTCAGGCGTAAATTTCCGGCGCGGGTGTGGAATGGCATGCCCGCGCTTCGACTTCTGCTCAACCTGTAGGGTTAGGACTCTTTGTAATGAACACTATCCAGATCAATCCGGCCGACAACGTGATCGTCGCGCTGTCGCCGCTTGCCAAGGGCACCGCCGTCGCGGTTCCCGGGGTGGGCGAGGTCGTGGCCGCGGAGGATATTCCGCAGGGTCATAAGATGGCCGTCCGCTCGATTGCCGCGGGGGAGGACGTCATCAAGTACGGCCTTCCTATCGGCCATGTGACGGGCGATGTCCAGCCCGGTCAGTGGCTTCATACACATAATGTCAAGACCAACCTTTCGGGCGAGGTCGAGTACACCTACAACCCCACACATCCGGTCGTGGATCCGGTTGAGCCCGAGACCTTTATGGGGTTCCGCCGCGCCGACGGTCGTGCCGCGACGCGTAATGAGCTGTGGATCATCCCCACGGTCGGCTGTGTCAACGAAGTCGCCCGTGCCATGTGTGAGCAGGCCCAGGATCTGGTCGATGGCTCGCTGGAGGGTGTTTACTACTTCCCGCATCCCTTTGGCTGCTCGCAGACCGGCGCCGACCATGCCCAGACGCGTCGTCTGCTGGTGGCGCTCTCGCGTCATCCTAATGCGGCCGGCGTGCTATTCCTGTCGCTCGGTTGCGAGAACTGCACGCACCAGCAGGTGCTCGACGAGCTCGGTGACTTCGATCACGAGCGCGTTCGCTTTCTCACCTGCCAGGATGTAGCCGACGAGCAAATCGAGGGCCACAAGATTCTGGCCGAGCTGGCTGACCTGGCCAAGCAAGCCAAGCGAGAGCCCATTTTGGCCTCCGAGCTGGTCATTGGTCTTAAGTGCGGCGGCTCCGACGGTCTTTCGGGCATTACCGCCAACCCCACGATCGGTCGCGTGAGCGATATGGTCGTCGCCCGCGGCGGCACGTCGGTGCTTACCGAGGTGCCCGAGATGTTTGGCGCCGAGAGTATCCTGCTCGATCGCTGTGAGAACGAGCAGGTCTTTAACGCCGCTTCCGACATGCTCAATGGCTTTAAGGACTACTTTATTAGCCACGGCGAGGTCGTCTACGAGAACCCGAGCCCCGGCAACAAGGACGGCGGTATTACCACGCTCGAGGACAAGAGCTGCGGCTGCGTGCAAAAGGGCGGATCTGCCCCCATCGTCGACGTGCTGCCGTATGCCGGCCAGGCAAATAAACACGGCCTGAACATGCTGTGCGGTCCGGGCAACGACATGGTATCCACCACGGCGTTGACGGCTGCCGGGTGATTCTGTTCTCGACCGGCCGCGGCACACCGTTTGGCGCGCCGGCGCCTACGCTCAAGGTGTTCACCAATCAGCGTCTGTGCGACCACAAGGCCAACTGGATGGACTTTAACGCCGGCGTGATTGCCACGGGTGAGCGCACGCTCGACGAGGCTGCTCACGATCTATACCAGCTGGTGCTGGAGACGGCGAGCGGTAAACTCACGAGTGCCGAGCGCCGTGGCTGTCACGAGATCAGCATCTGGAAGGACGGCGTCTGCCTGTAGTGGCAAATGCACCCAAGCGTAGCGCTATGTCGTCGGCCCCGTCGGGAGTGTTCCCGGCGGGGTTTTCGTTTTGTGGTTAAGTGAAAAAATTGGAAAATACGATAAACGTTCACCTATCTCATGGGTGTCCAGCATGGCACCTTTACCAGCAGACAATAGGTCTTAGAGCCTCAATTGTGTCCGTTCAGCGGTAAAAATCGACCGTTCAAGGATATTATTCAAGTGAACGTTCACCTATCATAAGCAATCGTGCATAATCTAACTAAACGTTCACCCTGAATGCTGGGCAGACAGATGTCAGTGTGGACTCAAATGTCTTGTTACAAGACAATCGAGAAAAGAGAGGGAGCTCGATGACTAATAAGATTGGGAAAAAGCGTAAGATCACATTCTGGACGCGCTTGGGCTTTGGTATGGGCGGTATGCTCAATTCCGGTGCCCTGACCTTTACGCACAGCTACATGGTGCTGTTCCTGTCCACGGAGTGTGGCCTGTCCGCAGGCGAGGCTGCACTGATCAGCTCGTTTGCCATCTATGTCAACGCTATTCTTTGCCCGCTGATGGGCTTTGTGGCCGATAACTTCTATGCCACCAAGATTGGCCGTATCTTTGGTCGTCGTCGTTTCTGGATCTTGCTGGCCATCCCGATGATGATCGCCGAGCCGCTCATCTTCGTGGCTACGCCGTTTGGCTTCCCGTACTACTTTGTGCTGTACCTGATCTACAACGTCGCGTACACGTTCTGCACCGCCAACCTGTCGCCGCTTACCATCGAGATGACCGACGACTTTAAGGAGCGTACGTACCTTACCGGCTACAAGCATCTCTTTGGTAACGCCGCCGGCTTCCTGATGGCAGCACTCGTCGGCTTTGGCTTTGGCACCTTCGGCGAGACCAACCCGTTTAGCTACTTCATCATCGCTACGATCAACGCTTCGGTCATGGCAATCTCGCTGCTCTGCGTGTACCTGTCCACGTGGGAGCACACCCCCGAGGAGGTCGCTCAGGAGAAGATCGAGAGCGTCGGCGAGGGCATCAAGAAGTTCTTCATCGACGTTATCTCCACCTTCCGCAACAAGTCCTTCCGCAAGGTCCTGTATGCACAGGTCTCCACGAAGCTTGCTGCTGCCTGCTGGTCTGCCTGCCTGTCCTTCTTCATCGTCTACTGCCTGCAGATTCCTAAGTCCTACGAGTCCGTGATGGAGATGCCTGGCAAGGTCGTCGCTATCGTCTGCACCGCCATCTGGGTCGCCCTCATGGCCAAGAAGGGCTTCCACAAGTCTTGGTACCTCGCAAATGTCGGTTGCGCTGCGTGCATCATTGCCTACAACTACTTCGCCTTTGGTCAGATCAACGGCACCTCCACGGTCGCCATCGCCATGATCGCCTACCCCATCATCTTCGCCATCTGGAAGTTCTTCTACGTCGGCTTCCAGTACCTGCCCGATGTTCTGCTCAACTACATCCCCGATGTCGATGAACTCATCACCCTGCGTCGTCGCGAGGGCATCTACAGCTCCGCGCAGCAGCTCTGCCAGCAGATCGCCCAGGCTATCGCCGTCAACGTGTGGGCTATCGTCCTTGCTGCCTCCGGCTTCATTCAGACCGCCGGCAACAGCGACGCCGTGACCCAGCCCGCTACCGTGCCTCTGTATATCTGCGGCTACATGATCATCGGCTGCGCCGGCTTCTTCCTGCTTGCGGCCGTCCTTGCCCGCGGCATCAAGATCGACAAGGAGCAGTGCGACATCCTTTGCGACGAGATTCACCGCGTCAAGGAGGGTGGCAAGATGGCCGACGTCAAGCCCGAGGTCAAGGCGCTTTGCGAGGAGCTCTCCGGCTTTAAGTACGAGGACTGCTTTGCCCACAACAACGTTGGCTTCCAGGACGGTAGCGTAACCCCCGCCGAGTAAGGCCGACATATCGTCCAAATCACAGGGCCGTGCCACCGGAATTCCGCCGGCAGGCACGGCCCTTTTTAACAGCGTACAATTTGCCTTTAGAGCATCTTTTTGAGGGAGAAATCCATGGAGACGAACGTTATCTGGCGCAACGCCCGCGCGGCCGTGATCGAGCTTGACGACGGCGGCTACTTTACCTGTGCCGATACGTGGGAGATCTTTGTCAACGACGAGCCCGCCGGTACCACGAATACGGTCGAGACCTATGTCGACGGCCTGACCCCCGGCAAACGCAACCTGGTTCGTTTTGTTTGTGGCGAGCGTGAGCTGAGCGTAGGTGTCACCACGCCGGCTGAGCCTTTTACCATCAACGTTCGCGACTGTGGCGCCAAGGGCGATGCCGAGCATGATGACACCACCAACATCCAGGCTGCCATCATGGCCTGTCCCAAGGACGGGCGCGTGCTGATTCCCGCCGGCAGCTATCGTATCAAGTCCCTCTTCCTTAAGAGCAATATCAACATCGAGCTCGCCGAGGGAGCGGTGCTGCTGGCTCGCCACGATCGTGCGGCGCTTGCCTACATCCCCGGTACGGTCACGGGCGACGAGGGTGCTGGGTATGCTGGCACCGATATGCTGCCCCTGGGCCGCTGGGAGGGCGAGAGCTTCTCGACCTACTGCTCTACCTTTACGGGTCTGAGCGTGCACGACGTGTGCATCTATGGTCGCGGCGCGATCGACGGTCAGACTGATTTTGCCGAGGACAACTGGTGGAACAAGGACTTTAAGAACATCTTTCGCCCCGAGGAGGGCCGCGAGGTCGCCCGCCCGCGCATGATTTTCCTGTCCGAGTGCCAAAACGTGAGCTTGGCCGGCTTCACCGTCCGCAACAGCCCGGCGTGGAACATCCACCCCATCCTGTGCGAGCACGTCGATGCGCTCTGCCTGTCCATCGAGGGTCCCAAGAACTCCCACAACACCGACGGCTTCGATCCCGAGAGCTGCGGTTTTGTTCGCATCCTTGGTTGTCAGTTCTCAGTGGGTGACGACTGCATCGCCATCAAGAGCGGCAAACTGGGCATTGAGCCCGAGCTTCGTCCCGCCACGCACGACATGCTGATCTCTCACTGCTACATGCACGATGGTCACGGCGCCGTGGTCCTGGGGTCCGAGGCTGCCGGCGGCATCAAGGACCTCACCGTGAGCAAGTGCCTCTTTGAGCGCACCGACCGCGGCTTGCGCGTCAAGACCCGCCGCGGGCGCGGCAAGGATGCCGTCAACGAGGGCATTACCTTTGAGCACATTCGCATGGACGAGGTGCTCACGCCCTTCGTGGTCAACTCCTTCTACTTCTGCGACAAGGACGGCAAGACCGATTACGTGCAGTCTCGCGAGACGCTGCCTGTCGACGACCGCACGCCCGGCTTTGGTGCCACGACGTTTTGCGATATCGAGGCCACTAACTGCCACGCGGCCGCTGCCTACATCACGGGCCTGCCCGAGAGTAAAGTAACGCGCCTGACGTTCCAGGATGTCCACGTGACCTTCGCGCCGGATGCCGAGCCCTTTGTCCCGGCCATGGCCTGCGGCGTTGAGCCCATGGTACGCCAGGGCATCATCGCGCAAAACGTCAAGGTACTCGATCTGCAAAATGTGGTGATCGAGGGCCAGGACGGCGAGGAGCTGCAGCTCCAGAACGTCGACAAGGTTGTTCGTTCCTAACTCGGGTTGATGACCAGGGCTGCATTGTCGGATAAATCGGCAATGCAGCCCTTGTGCGATACGGCCGTGTGCGCTGCGCTACGCATCATGGTGAAAGGGAATACATGCTCAATAAAACGATTCCTGTCGGGGTCGATGGCTCGTCTGCCACGATTACGTCTTATGTTATTGCCCCGACCGAAGATGCTTATGCTTTAAAACCGCTGCCTGCAGTTGTGGTCGTGCCAGGAGGCGGCTACGATCACGTTTCGCCGCGCGAAGGCGAGCCGGTAGCGCTCCGTTTGTTGGCGATGGGCTACCAAGCGTTTGTACTGAACTATTCGGTTGCTCCGGCTGTCTATCCGCTGGCATTGCAAGAACTCGCGCGGGCGGTCGATACCGTCCGAAGCCATGCGGCAGAGTACTGTGTCGATCCTGATCGGATTACGGTCATGGGTTTTTCGGCCGGTGGGCATCTAGTTGGCTTGCTCGGGGCGCTTTGGGACCAACCCTGGCTTGCAGAGTCGATTTCGGCATCGCCTGAGTCGATTCGGCCTGACACACTTTGCTTGGGCTATCCGGTCGTAAGCTCGGGGGCCTATGCTCATCGTGGTTCGTTTGAACACCTAACGGGTGCCGATGGCGCTTTGGCTCAAAAATTGTCGATCGAGAATATGGTGGGCGATGGCTTCCCCCGTACGTTCTTGTGGCATACCGCCGAGGATGCATCGGTACCAGTTCAAAATAGCCTCCTTCTTGCGCAGGCTCTTGCCGACCACGGGATTGGCTTTAGCCTACATGTCTTTCCGCATGGAAAGCATGGGGCATCGCTCGCCACGGCCCAAACGGCATTTAAGGGCTGCGCCGAGCATATTCAGCCACAGGTTCAGGGCTGGCCTGAACAGTTCGTTGCATGGGAGCGTGATGGACGATGAGCGAAAGTATCTATACGCTGCGCGTTTCGAGGGCTGCGGCAGGAGCGTATCCAACGATTTCCGATGCCTTGGCGGCAGCCGATCAGCTCTATCCGGATGCCGAGCAACCGGTGATGATTCGCGTCGATCCGGGCGAGTATTGCGAGCGGGTCGAGATTCATCGCTCGCATGTGACGATTGAGGGAGAGACGGCCGACAGCGTGCGTATCGTGGGCAGCCTGGGTGCCAAGATGCCTTCGGAGGACGGCTCGGGCGTCGACGGCACGCTCGGCACGTTTAGGACCTATACCGTTTTGGTCGATGCCGACGACGTACGGCTCGAGAACCTCACGATCGAAAACGATGCGGGCGATGGGCGCGAGGTCGGTCAAGCGATTGCCCTGTATGCTGATGGCGACCGTCTGGTTGTCGATGCCTGCTGCATTAAGGGACACCAAGACACGCTGTTTTTGGGTCCGCTGCCGCCGCATGAGGCCAAACCGGGCGGGTTTATAGGACCCAAACAGTATGCGCCGCGCCGGGTGGGGCGCCAGTATTTTCGACGTTGCCGGATCGAGGGCGATGTCGACTTTATCTTTGGCGGCGCGCGTGCCTACTTTGAGGAGTGCGAGATTCGCTCGCTCAACCGCGATATGGACGTGAACGGCTACGTGACGGCGGCGTCGACGCCCGAAGGCGAGTCGCACGGCTTTGTGTTCCACGGCTGTTCGTTTACAGCTCGGGATGGCGTGGCGCCGGATTCGGTCTACCTGGGTCGTCCTTGGCGCGAATGGGCGCAAACTGTGCTGATCGATTGCTGGCTGGGGCGACATATCAAGCGCGAAGGCTGGTGGGATTGGAATAAGCCGGCGGCACACAACTGCGTGCAGTATGCTGGCGCGATTCTGCATGGGCCGGCGGGTGATACTACCGGCTGGGTGCCGTGGGCGAATGAACTCGATGTGATGGCTGCCGCCGGGTACGCTCGCGAGCAGGTGCTTGCCGGTGGGGATGGCTGGGATCCCGAGGGCGGCGACGGTGATGCGGTTGAGACGGCTGAACTGTCTGCCAACGGCCGCACCGTGCACATCGAGACGTACTGCGAAGACGAACCTGCGCTGCGTGCCCGGCTGAAGCGCGAAGGGCGCTCGGCGGCATTTGCGGGCAAGACTCCTGCGGATTTTGAGGCATGGAAGATTGCGACCAGGACTCGTCTGTACGATGTTTTGGGCCTTTCGCTTATGGACCGCGTCCCGATTGAGATTCGTGAGCTCAGCCGCGTGCGGGTTGCCGGCGGCATCGTGCGCACCCATGCGATGTTGCAGGTCGAGCGCGATGTTTGGATGCCGTTCTACCTGTTGGAACCGTCTCATCCTAAGCTTGATGAGCGGGGACTCAAACGCTGTTATATCTGCCCGCATGGCCATCAGGGAGCGGGTGCTGCAAGCGTAGCCGGTGTTGCGGGCGTGCCGGCTGTCGATGATGCCGTGCGTAAGTTCAATTACGACTACGGTCTGCGTTTAGCGCGCATGGGCTACGTGGCCGTCTGCCCCGACGCACGCGGTTGGGGATACCGTCGTGACTGGAAGGGCCAGGGCGATGACGAGAACAGCTACCTGCGCGGAACGTGCCTGAATCAAGCATGTATGGCCGAGCCGCTGGGTCTTACGGTTGCGGGCCTCAACCTCTGGGATAACATGCGCTTGATCGATTACTTGGAGGCGCGCGGTGACATTGCCATGGATGACCTGGGTTGCTTTGGTTTTTCGGGTGGCGGCTACATGACGTTGTACCTGGCCGCACTCGACCCGCGTGTGCGCAAGGCGTTTGTCTCGGGCTATCTGTACGGTGTCGATGATTCGCTGCTGCACCTCAACGGCAATTGCAGCTGCAACTACACACCCGGACTTTGGCGCTTGCTCGACATGGGCGATATTGCCTCGCTTATTGCGCCGCGCCCGTTGTTAGTGCAAAGCTGCGAAGAGGATCATCTGAACGGTTCGCGCGGGCTGAAAAATGTTGACGAGCAGCTCGAGATCGTGCGCGATGCCTACAAGTTGCTGGGTCGCAGAGATGGCCTGCGGCACGAGGTGTGTCCGGGTGAACACCATCTGGGCGTGGCGCATCTTGTCGAGGATATCGAATGGCTCGATTCGCACGTTGCGGAATGCGCCCGTGCATAGCCCCTCGGCATGCTGCGAATAAACGGTACGTTCCTGTATGACTGCCGATGGGCGGATGAGGAGAAGATTATGGAAACGAAGAGTTTGAGTGAATCGACCATTTGCTGCTTTGGCGATTCGACCACATGGGGGGATAACGGATGCGGCGCAGGCGGCAACGACATCTCTTGGACTTCGCATCTGGGCGCGTTGCTGGGAGGTGCAGTCGTCGAGAACTTTGGCATCAAGGGTTCGCGTATCGCCATCAAGGCCGACCGTACCGATTCATTTGTCGAGCGCTTGGACGGCATCGACGACGCGGCCGATGTCTATGTTGTCTTTGGCGGCGTTAACGACTTTAGCCGCAACGTGCCGCTTGGCGAGTTGGGCAGCACCGATGCGCATGAGTTCTATGGTGCGGTCGACTATCTGATCCGAACCATCACGGCGCGCTCACCTCAGGCAAAGCTCGTGTTTATGACGCCATGCAAGACGAGTGGTAAGCACGAGAAGGATATCCCGGCAAGCGATGAGGCGAACCATTTGGGTCTGACGCAAGACGCCTACGTGCGAGCGATGCTGGAGGTCTGCGACCGCTACTCCGTGCCGGTGATTGACCTGTATGCGCAAAGCGGTATCAGCCCGTTTTTGCCGGAGCACCGCGAGCTCTATATGCCGGACGGTCTGCATTACAGTCCTGCCGGCTATGAGCGCCTGGCGCATCGCATCGCCGCGGGTCTCATCGCCGTTTGCCGCTAAAAGTCTGCCGTTCGCGAGGAATATAGGGTTAACGTTCACCCTATATTCCTCGTTCGCGTTACACTAGGGGTAACGTTCACCTATCGTTTATGTCAGAGGGGACAGCAATGGGTTGCAATCAAATCCTGGACCGTTATATCGAGCAGTTGATCGAAACCTCTACGCCGCAGGCGCCGGCTTGGAATATCGAAAAGATTCGCGCCGGCAAGGAGAACACCTGGAACTATATTGACGGCTGCATGATCAAGGCGCTCATCGAACTGTACGAGATCACGGGCGAGCAGCGCTACCTGACCTTTGCCGATGACTACATCGATTTCTTTGTCCAGGACGACGGTACCATCAAGCATTACAACCCGCAGGAGTACAACCTCGATAACGTCAATGCGGGCAAGACCCTCTACAAGCTCTATGACCTGGTGGGCAAGCCCAAGTACCGTGCCGCCATGGACACCATCTACCGCCAGCTCGAGACCCAGCCGCGCACCAAAGAAGGCGTGTTTTGGCACAAGGCCGTCTATCCCAACCAGATCTGGCTCGATGGCATGTACATGGCCCAGCCGTTCTACATGCAGTACGAGCTGAGTTTCCACAACCGTCGTGCCTGCTCGGACAGCTTCCATATGTTCCAGGTTGTGCATGACCTGATGCGCAACCCCCTCAACGGTCTGTACTATCACGCTTACGACGCGAGCCGCAAACAGTTCTGGTGCGACCCGGTCACCGGCCTTTCGGCTAACTTCTGGCTGCGCGCCGAGGGCTGGTTTGCCATGGCGCTCATCGACACCTGGGAGCTTATGCCGCCTTCGATGTCGGCCGAGAAGGATGAGATCCGCAAGATGTTCCACGATCTGATCGACGCCATGCTGCCATATCAGGACGAGAAGACCGGCATGTGGCACCAGGTCATCAACCTGCCCAATATCGCCCCCAACTACCTGGAGGAGTCGGGCAGCGCCATCTTTGCCAACGCCATCATGAAGGGCGTGCGTCTGGGCGTGCTGGGCGAGCGTTACTACCAGTACGGCCGTCGCGCCTTCGACGGCATCTGCGAGACCTGCCTGTCCGAGCATGATGGGCAGCTGGCGCTCGACAACATCTGCCTGGTCGCGGGCCTGGGCAACACCGCGCACCGCGAGGGCACGTTTGATTACTACATGAGCGAGCCCGTGGTCAAAAATGATGCAAAGGGTGTGGCGCCGCTGGTGCTTGCCTATATCGAGACCATGCATCACGACAAGCTGGCCGGTAAACGCGATCCGCTCGCCCCCTCGGGCGTGTGCTCCATCGAGGACCCGTTTGGCGGATACACCCCGGGCATCAACGCTCATAAGGGATGTGAATAACGTGGGGGCTATTACTCCGGGTGTACGTTTGCACGACCTTCCGCAGGGGACTGTCGAGGAACGCATTCGTATGGCGGGAGAGCTGGGCTTTTCGTGCATTCAGCTGCCGAGCAAGGTGCTCTACGCATCGATGGGGATCGATCGAGGCGGCCTGACCCGCGAGCTTGCCGACCATTTGCGTGCGGTGCTCGACGAGGCAGGCGTTTCGGTCGCCGTGCTCGGCTGTTATAAGAATCTGGCGACGCCCGATCGCCAACAACTCATGGATAACTTTGCCGAGTACGAGGCGTGCTTGAACTTTGCCCAGATGCTCGGCGGATGCCCGGTTGGCACCGAGACCGGTCGCCCCAATGCGCAGAACCGCGTCGCGGACGACCGCATGACCGATGGGGCACTCGAAGCGTTTACAGACGGGCTTGCACGCGTCTGCGATCGGGCCGAGGCCGTGGGCGGGCAAATTTTGATCGAGCCCGGTTGGAACGAGACGGTTAATACTCCGGATCGCTGCCGTGAGGTGCTGGAGCGCGTCTCGAGCCCGTCGCTCGGCGTGATCTACGACCCGGTATCGCTGCTGCACCCCAGTGTCGTTGACGAAGCGCAGGAAATCACCGCGCGCATGCTCTACTTATGCGGCAGTAAGATCCGCGTGCTGCACGCCAAGGATTTTGAGATCGTTGATAACGAGGACGGAGCCGGATGGTGCGACGGTACGGGTTCGCGCCTGGTGTGTCATGGCGTGGGCGAGACGGGACGATATGACTTTGAGCCCGTGGTGGCCTGGGCGGCTGCCGCCTGCCCTGGGATTCCCTGCGTGGTCGAGAACAGTGTGCCAGCGACGGCGGCTGACTGCCTGGCGACACTCGAGCACATGTCTGCTCGCTGCGGGGCTTCTCATCGCGAGTTATAGCATTGGCTTTTGCCGTGTCGGCAGATTGAGATTACCTGTATGGGGGCGGCGGTGAAGGGTCTTTATCGTCGCCCCCATTGGATTGCATTAAAAAGGGGAGTTGCGTGGCTATCCACATTGTCGAAGAGGCGAATCGTTGCCTAGGTTGTAAAAGGGCGTTCTGTCAGATTAAGGGCTGCCCGGTTCAGACGCCTATTCCGCAGGTCATCGACCTGTTCAAACAGCGTCGTCTAGAAGAAGCGGGCGAGCTGCTGTTCCAGAACAATCCCATGAGCGCGGTCTGCTCCGTGGTGTGCAACCATTCGGGCCAGTGCGAGGGTGCTTGCATTCAGGGCCGCAAGGGCACACCCGTGCATTTCTCGAGCATCGAGAACTATATCTCGACAGCGTATTTGGATCGTAAGGAGTGGAAGCCCGCACCGTCGTGCGGTAAACAGATTGCTGTGGTCGGTTCCGGTCCCGCCGGTATTACCGTGGCCATTAAGATGGCCCAGCTGGGCTGTGCCGTCACGGTATTTGAACAGCGCCCCGAGATCGGCGGTGTGCTGGAGTACGGTATCCCCGAGTTCCGCCTGCCCCGTGCGCTCGTACAAAAGTACCGTCACGTGATGTGCTCGCTTGGCGTGCGCGTGCGCCCCTCGACCACCATCGGCGGCGCGTTGCACATCGATGACCTGCTGCGCGACGGCTACGATGCGGGCTTTGTCGGTACCGGTACCTGGCGAGCTCGCAAACTGGGTATTCCCGGCGAGTCGCGCGGCAACGTGCTGTTTGGTATCGATTACCTGGTTGATCCTTCGAGTGTGGCGATCGGACAGAATGTGGCGGTCATCGGTGCCGGTAACGTGGCCATGGATGTGGCCCGCACGGCGCTGCGCTCGGGTGCTCGTAAGGTCACCGTGTATGCTCGATCGCGCCATATCTCGGCCATCGATGACGAGGTGGAGCTGACCGAGCTTGACGGTGCCGAGATTGTGTGCGGCAAGGCGATCTGCGCCATCGACGATAACGGTCCGGTGTTCGAGACGGCTATCTTTGACGAGGACAACAACGTGGTGGGCTACGAGGAGGAACTCGACCATGCGTCTGCCGACACAGTTGTGATTGCAGCTTCGCAGGTGCCCAAGGACAAGCTTGTGCTTACGACGGGCGGTCTGGAGACCGATCATCGCGGCCTGCTTTCGGTCGACGAGTGCGGTATGACCACCGTGCCTGGCGTCTTTGCCGCCGGCGACGTGGTTAACGGCCCGCTCACCGTGGTTCATGCCGTGGCAGGCGCCAAGCTCGCCGTCGAAGGCATGACTGCCTATTTGGGTCTCTAACACATCCCATCCATCAGTTGCGGTGAAATACGGACTGTTTTGGCTGTCAAAAGCCTTATCTACTCCGTATTCCACCGCAACTTTTTTGCTGGACGGTAAAAAGGCGGGGGAGGACGTACGCTCGTGAGCTTGGTGGGTGCTGGTACGATAGGTACGTCAGCAACTGCCGCC
>CAJMPF010000003.1 GCA_905215195.1 uncultured bacterium
TGTTCAACATGGTATCACCTCGCAGATGTGAGTCATTTTCTATTATTGTACCTTCTTTCCACTCACAAAACAAGACGTAAAAGGCTCTTGACCTCCTATTACAGAAGCCAAGAGCCTTTTATTACACTATGCAAATTTCAGTCGATTCCTATTTTTTCAATGTGCAATCACAATATTTCGTATCAGCAGAAAATAATTTTCACCACCAAAAGAAAGGGTTTCTCTCTCAAAACGCATGAAAGGCTCACAGTGTTTTAGATTCCTTCGATTTGATGTTGGAGCTTGTTAAGCTCCCGTTGAAGCTTCTGGTACTCTCTGGGGGAAACAGCAGACTTCATATGGTCTGCTAACGATTGCATAGTAATGTATAAATTGTATGTCTCTGCCGGATTTTTCAGAGTTCGTTGTTCTGTTTTGACTCCTTCATTAATAGAAATCTGTCCGATAACTAGTTTGATATACTTAAACAGTTCGGAATCTTCGGAGTAGTCAGCCGGAGCATAAAAATTGATTCGACCATCATTGAACAGTTGATATACTTTCTCACGCTTGTTCTTTTCAGGGTCGAAAACACCAATTGAATAACCGCCCTTGCTCTTTACAAGGCGCATACAAGGGATATCTGTAGCACTGTCTCCAATATAGACGATATTCTCATATGGAGTAACAAGGGCAGACTCAGGCACACTATCGTTTACTCTCTCATCGTACTCTTCAAAGATTCCTTTGGCAATCCGGAATATGAATTGAGTCTTATTGGTATAGTTTACGGCCTGTGCTGGCCATTCGGCAACACCATCCGCAGAATACAGGTACGACGATGCATAGACGCGGCTGAAATACTGGGCGATATTACTTCCTTCAATAATCTCCTTCAGCCCGGACGATATGATGTAATGATGAACTTCAATACCATTTTCCTCACCGTACTGATTCACCCGTTCAAACCACGTATCCACTCCATTGTATAAGGGAACGTCCTTTCCTACCTAGTTGAAGTAGCTACGACTGAGGGGTTTTCTAAGAGCTTTAGACTTGACAACAAGCTGATACATCCAAGCGAGATTGTTGTCCATAAGGTTGTCTTTTGCAAGTTGATTGGACTCTGGCCAAAAATCCTCAGGTCTCATTCCAAGTGAGGGAATCAATGTGAACGACTGCATATCATCGGGAGAAAGAGTTTTATCGAAGTCATAGCATATTGCCATGCGCGGCTTTTGAGTCACAACTTCTTGTCTTGCATTTTCGGACATTTAGAGTCCCTCCTTTATTTACGTTGGTTTATTACTTTTTATTTTAGCGTAAAAATCGACAAAAACAAGGGGCGCGTATGTAAAAGAGTCTCGCACAAAATAGCAGCACATCAAAAAATCCCTTGACTTCCATTACAGAAGTCAAGGGACTCATTTCACTTTTAAACTATTTATGCCATAGAAAAAACCTTATTTCCTTGGACTTTTAATCGCAGCCTGGGCGGGTGCCAAAATTACAGAGCGTTCGGAGTAACGATGATACGTTATTTGTGAACTTCCAGTGTGTTTCACCCCATCTCCGCAATGATCTTCTCCAAATTTTCTTCCTGCAAATAGAATTCCGGCAGTTTTGCCTTGTCATATAGAACGAATGGGCGGCGTTTGCAAGGAGCAGTCACGCACAAAGCGCCCCCGGCTTCCTGTCATGGAAACCGGGGGCGCTGCGGTTTTATGGGAAACGCCTCAGGCGCTGCAAAGCCTCAGTGCAGCAGAGAGCTGACCCATGCCCGGGCGGCCGTCTTGGCCTGGAGCTTGTTATACATCTTCAGGGTGGTGTTGTACACCTTCTGGCTCATGGCATTGCTGGCGTTGGTGGCGGCAGCCTGCTTGGCCTCCAGCGTGTCGGCGGCGGCAAGCGCTGCGGCCTTGTCGGCAGCGTCGCCCGCCTGCTCCAAGTACTGGTTGCACTCGGTCACAAAGCCAAAGACGGCACCCATGGCACCAGCAGTGTTAAAGTCGTCGTCCATGCACTCCTTAAAGGCAGCACGAGTCTCAGCGGCCTTGGCGGTAAACGCCTCGACGGCAGCCGCATCGGCATCGGCCGTCGCGTGGTTCGCGGCCCAGCGCAGGTTCTCGACCGTACCGGCGATACGCGTGAGCGAGTTCTCGGCACCCTCCAGGCGCTCCCAAGAAAAGTCGAGCGGCGAGCGATAGCTCGTCTGCAGCATCAGCAGGCGCAGGGCGGCAGCGGAGTGCTGCTCGAGGACCTCGGCCAGCGTAAAGAAGTTGCCGAGCGACTTGGACATCTTCTCGCCGTCTACCAGCAGCATGCCCGTGTGCATCCAGGTGTTGGAGAAGCCCTGGTGCCAGGCGCAGGTGGCCTGAGCGCACTCGTTCTCGTGATGCGGGAAGGCAAGGTCGGAGCCGCCGCCGTGGATGTCGATCGGAGTGCCCAGGTAGCGATGCACCATGGCGGCGCACTCGGTGTGCCAACCGGGACGGCCCTCGCCCCAGGGGCTCGGCCAGCTGGGCTCGCCGGGCTTGGCGGCCTTCCACAGGGCAAAGTCGAGCGGGTCGTTCTTGTCCTCGTTCTCCTCGATGCGCGCGCCAACCATAAGGTCGTCGATGTTGCGGCCCGAGACCTGACCATAGTTGGGATCGCTGCGCACGGCAAAGTACACGTCGCCGTTATCGGCGGCATAGGCATGGCCCTGCTCGATAAGCGTCTTGATCATGGCGATCATGGGGCCGATCTCTTTGGTGGCACGAGGACGCACATCCGGATCGAGCACGTTGGCGGCGCGCATGACGCCGATGAACTTGTCGGAGAACTCCGTCGCGACCTCGGCGGCAGTGCGGCCCTGCTCGTTGGCGCGCTTGATGATCTTGTCGTCGACATCGGTGAGGTTCTGGGCGAACGTGACCTCGTAACCGCTCGCGATGAGCCAGCGGCGAATCACGTCAAAGCTGATGAACGTACGGGCGTTGCCGATGTGGATGTTGTCGTAGACCGTGGGGCCGCACACGTACATGCGGACCTTGCCGGACTCGATGGGTTGGAACTCTTCCTTTTTATGGGTAGCGCTGTTGTAGATACGCATTCGTTACTCCTTAACGGTTTTCTGTAGCAGGCAGACGGCCCAGGCGCCGATTCCCTCGCCCTGGCCTTCCCAACCGAGCTTTTCGGTCGTAGTGGCGGCGACGCCCACGTTTTCGACGTCAACGCCCAAGGCATGGGCAAGGTTGGCGCGCATGGCATCGCGGTGCGGGGTGATCTTGGGTTGCTGACAGGCAATGGTGCAATCGGCATCGACAAACTCAAAGCCCAGCTCGCGCGCATAGTCCATCACGCGAGCGAGCAGCACCATCGAATCGGCACCCTCATAGGCGGGGTCGGTATCGGGGAATAGCTTGCCGATGTCTCCCCCGCGGCAGGCGCCCAGAATAGCGTCGGCCAAGGCGTGCGCGAGCACATCGGCATCCGAGTGGCCCAGCAGGCCGCGCTCGTAGGGAATGTCGACACCGCCGATAATACATCGACGCCCCTCCACCAGACGGTGAACGTCGTAGCCATGGCCAATGCGCAGGTTACTGAACATGGGGAAGATCCTCTCCCTCGGCCATGCGGCCAAGCAGAATCGCGGTTACGGGACGCAGGTCCTCGGGCACCGTCACCTTAAGGTTATCGCGTGGGCTCTGGACGCAGCGGACGCGCCCACCCATGCGCTCGACCAGCGACGAATCATCGGTACCGATAAAGCCCTCGGCAATGGCTGCAGCGTGGGCGCGCTTCATAGCATCGACGCTAAAGATCTGCGGCGTCTGCGCTGCCCAGTAGAGCTCACGCGGCGGCGTCTCGACGATATTATCGCCGTCAACGATCTTGAGCGTGTCGATCGCGGGCTGACCGCACACGACACCGTCGAGGGCACGGTCGCTCACGAGCACGTCGATAGCGTGGTCGATGGCCTCGGTCGTAATGAGCGGACGAGCGCCATCGTGGATGGCGACATATTCGAAACCCGCCGGAACCGCATGCACGCCGGCACGGGTGGAATCCTGACGGGTATCGCCGGCATCGGCAAAGCTGATGGGCGTGTCATAGTCAAACGGGTCGATGGCCAGGCGGCGCATCTCGGCACGGCGCTCGGCAGGGCAAACCACGACGATATGGCCGACCTTATCGCTACGATCGAACGCGCGGATGGACCAGCTCATGAGCGGACGGCCCGCCACGTTAACGAGCTGCTTGCCGCCGGGATTTCCAAAGCGCTGGCCGCTGCCACCGGCAACGACCACGGCGCATACGGGCGCCATTATGCGTTCCCCTGTTTGGTGCCCTTCATGCGGTACAGCGAGTCCGCAAGAATGGCAGGGTTGTTGACGCCAAAGTCGCCCAGACGCTCCGGATCCTCGCTGATGTCGTCCATGAGCTCCTGCAACGAGCCGTATTCGTCGACGATCTTCTCGGCCACGCCGTCGCGCACGACGGACACGCGCGAAAGCGTGCGCAGGCCCAGCGGTGTCATGACGGAGTCCTCGTCCAGGTCGTCGTAGCCCAGAACCGCCGCCACGTGTTGCGGGTCGGACAGGTCCTTAGGCGTCATGCGGCTCAGCTCGGCGCGAATCTTCTCGGCGTTGGCCTCAGAGGAATCGCTTGCGTAGTCGCGGATCATCAAGTCGTATTCGGTATCCATGCTGGAGCCCGCGAGCTGCTCGAGCTGCATCTGCACGAGCTTACCCTGGTTACCCAGCTTGACGATGCAATCCTTAAGCTCGGTCTTTGCCTGCTGCATGATCTCGAAGCTCGAGAAAATACCGGTAATGTCGGCAAGCGTAACGTAGTCGTCGAGCTCGAGGGCCGTCAGGCGCAGCAGGGAGCGATCGAGCGACTGACGGGTGGTCTGGAGCGTGGCGACGAGCTGGTTGACCGAGCTCATGATGGTGGTGACGGGCTGGATCTCGTAGCTCTTGCCGTGGACGTACACGTTGACGACGGCACGACGGGCCGAAACCGAGATCACGATGGCATCGGTGAGCACCGACATGCGAGCGGCAGTACGGTGACGCATGCCCGTCTCACTCGTGGCGAGCGAGGGATCGGGATTGAGGTGGAAGTTGGCGCGCAGGATCTGGGTGAGGTCGCCATCGATGACGATGGCGCCGTCCATCTTGGAGAGCTCGAACAGGCGGTTCGAGGTAAACGAAATGTTGAGCGGGAAGCCGTCATTACCGGCAGCGAGCACGTTTTCGGTGTCGCCGACGCAGATAAGGGCGCCCAGGTGACCGGCGATGATCATATCGAGGGCGGTGCGGATCGGCTGGCCAGGTGCCGTCAGACGAATGGCCTGTTCCATACGCTTTTGCAACTCGTTCTTATCCAAGGCATCGCTCCCATCGTATACGCTCCATAAACGCTAAATAGTTTCTCACGGTTTGTCCCTGCGGCGCTTGCGAAATCCGATGCTTACAGAATGAGCGAACACAGCTGAGAGCCCAACCCAAATCAGCTGTTCATGTGGTAGCATCGGGATTCGCATAAATGAGGGAGTAGTCGCGTGACCGGATTCGCCTCCGGCGGCGCGGTAAGTCAACACACTGGCCGATGCGGCCTGGCTTGCCTTAATGAACGAGACTCGTGGCTGTGCGCGCAACGCGTACGCCACGGGTCTTTTTTTGTTACTCCCCCAAGAGGTACACGCGGGCCCGCCCGCAGAGAGGGAGCCAGACTATGGGACTCGCAGAGCTTGTGTTGCTCGCTATCGGCCTTTCTATGGACGCTTTTGCCGTATCCATCTGCAAGGGCCTTGGCATGAAAAGGATCAACCTTAAGGTCGCCGTGATACTCGGCCTGTTCTTTGGCGGTTTCCAGGCCGGCATGCCCGTAATTGGGTGGGCCCTTGGTAGCCAGTTCATGGGCATCATCAGCCCCATCGACCACTGGATCGCCTTTATCCTGCTCGCCTTTATCGGCGGCAAGATGCTGTGGGAAGCCTTTACTGAGGACGAGAACGAAGGCGACGGCAAGGATGCCGAAAAGATCGACCTGGGCGAATATCTAATCCTTGCCATCGCCACCTCGATTGACGCGCTTGCCGTGGGCATCTCGTTTGCCGCGCTCTCGGTCGATATCGTTCCCGCCGTGTCGCTCATTGGCATCACGACCTTTGTCTTCTCCGTTGCCGGCGTAGCGATCGGCCACACCTTTGGCGCGCGCTACGAAAAGCCCGCCACCATCGTGGGTGGCGTCGTGCTCGTCCTCATCGGCCTCAAGATTTTGCTGGAGCATCTGGGGATTTTGGCGCTGTAAAACACCCTTCAAAACTAAACGTCCGGATGAGGCCTCATGCAGAGTTTTGCATGAGGCCTTTTCATGCAGACTTTTGCATGTCATACTATGATGCAAAAGTCTGCACGTTAGGAGATCGCCGTGGATACCCTTCCCATCACCACACCGCGCCAAGCTGGCATCTACGTGCGCCAGGCACGCGAGGCTCAGGATCTCACCCGTGCCGCCCTCGCTAATAAGGCCGGTGTTTCGGAGCGCCTGCTCGCATCGCTCGAGCTGGGAGATGCCACGGGCATTCGGCTCGACAAGCTGTTGACCGTCTTTAACGCACTCGGCATAGGTCTCTTTGCGCAAAGCGATAACGACTCCATCGCATCGCCCTCCGAACATCCGATGACGATAGCGGACCTCCCTATCGCGAACTCGAATGCCCTGCCAAAGCCAAGCGTAGGCAGACGACCCGCTCGACAAGGAACGCCAGCTTTCTATGGTGCCTTGCTGGCCCAAATCGCAGCCGAGCAAGGCCTTTCCGGCACTTCAGACCTCTCCTTTGGCTGTAAGGTTGTGAAATAAATGGCAGAAATGGAGCTTGCGACCCTCATTTGTGGCGAAATCGCCGGCACTCTCCGGCAAGACGAGCATGGACTCTGCAGCTTTGTATACGCCCCAACCTATCGCGGAGCACCGCTATCGTTAACAATGCCGCTTTCCAATCGCACATATGGCCATAACATCGTCCGTCCGTTCCTATTTGGCCTTTTGCCCGACAGCCAAGAGCAGCGTCGCGCTATTGCCGCCGAGCATGACGTTGCATCCAACAACCCCGTCGCCCTCTTGTGCCATATCGGTCTTGACTGCGCGGGGGCCGTTCAGTTTTGTCGAGCCGATCAATTAGATGCCGCCCACGGCAGGGTCTCAGCATACCGCCCGCTTACCAATTCTCAAATCGCTCACAAGCTCAAAGCAATTCGCGATGACGAAAGAGAGACATGGATGGGCTCCAACGAAAGCTGGTCCCTGGGCGGCAACCAAGGCAAATTTGCACTAGCTTGGCATGATGGACAATGGTGCGAATGTCTAGGGTCATCCCCCACTACCCATATCTTCAAAAATGGTGTCGTTGGGTTCAAACATCAGGCCTTAAACGAATTCGTCTGCATGAAAACAGCTCGGCGTGTTGGCATTCCAACTGCCAACGTCTCCTATTGCACATTTGAAGACGAAGCTGCGCTCGTCGTTGAACGGTACGACAGAATGGTCAATAGCAGCGGAAATATCGAAAGGCTGCATCAGGAGGACTTTTGCCAGGCACTCGGTGTATTGCCAACCCAGAAATACACCGCCGACGGAGGACCAACTACACGAGACATCCAAGAACGACTGATTAACACAGTCCCCCACCACATGAATCTTGTGCTTTTTACCTATATGTTGTTCTATAACGCCATTATCGGAGCGCCTGACGCACACGCTAAAAACTACTCGCTCATCCTAGGCAAAGGCACAAACGCGGCGCTCGCACCCATGTACGATGTCGCATCGGGCTTAGCATACGAACGTATGCGGCGAAAAGCGCGCCTTGCCATGAGCGTTGGCGGCGAAAATCGTGTGGGGCGCATCGGTCCAGGCGCTATCCGCCGATACCACGGTATGGGAGACCCCGCGCTAGAGGCGACGCTCACCGATGCCGGGCTATCCGAGAAGTTTTGCTTTGCAACCATGATGGACCTCGCCTACGAGGTGCCCATTTGCATGGAAGAGGTCATGGACGAATACGCCGACCTGCCCGGCATGGCGGACCTGCGCGAGCATATGCTCGGCCCCGTCCGCGAAAACTGCCAGCGCACCCTCGACCTCATCAGGGCAGAAATGGACTAGGTGGCCGTAATTTCGCAATTATCAAACAAAAGAGGGGGGGGCACCCGTCGCAAAAGCTCAGATGCCCCCTCTCGTAATGTCATTTGCAATCCGCTAGCACGTGACTCGAACTGCTGCTAGCGCGACCTTTACGCAGCAAGGCGCTTGAGGACGTCGATGAGCAGCTCGTAGAAGCGCTCGGCAGAAGCGAGCTCCATGCTCTCGTCCGGGGTGTGGACATCGGAGAGCGTCGGGCCCACGGCGATGGCGTCCAGGCCGTGCAGGGCCTCGGCAAACAGGCCGCACTCAAGGCCGGCGTGAATGGACTCGATGCGCAGCTCGGAACCAAAGAGCTCGCGATAGCTCTCGACGAAGACGTCGCGGACCGGCGAATGCTCGGCATAGCTCCAGCCGGGATACTCGAACTCGAACTTGGCGTCGAAGCCCAGGACATCGGCCAGCGTCTGCAGGCGGTCCTTGAACTCGTTCTGCAGCGAGGTGATCGAGGAGCGCGGGGACAGCATGATCTTGACCTCGTCGTCAGAGGTGGCAACCACACCGATGTTGGAGGAAACCTCGACGGAACCGTCGGTGGCGACGTTGCGGCGGATCACACCGTTGGGGGCAAGACGCAGGGCGCGGATGAGGGCAAGCGCGGACTTCTGGTCCATGGCCTCGACCTCGGCGTCGTCGGCAATCTCGACGGTGCAGGTAAAGCCGGGGTCGAAGACCTCGAGCTCGGCAGTGACGTCGGCGATGATGCCCTTTGCGATCTGGGCCGCGGCCTCGGCGGCAGCGTGGTCGACGTAGACCAGAACAGCCTTGCACTCACGGTTGATGGCGTTGTCCTTGGTGCCGCCGTTAAAGCTAACGATGGCGGGCTCGCCGGCGACCATCAGGCGGTCGATGATGCGGGCCATGATGAGGTTACCATTGCCGCGCTCCAGGTGGATATCGCTGCCGGAGTGACCGCCCAGCAGGCCGGAGATGTCGAGCGTGAGGGTGCTACCGGTCTTGTGCTCGCGCACGATCGGGCAGGTGTAGGTAACGACGACGCCGCCGGCACAGCTGACGGTGGCAACGCCCTCTTCCTCGGAGTCGAGGTTAATCATGGTGCGGGCGCTAATCTGGGACTTGTCGAGCGTCTCGGCGCCGACCAGGCCAGTCTCCTCGTCGGTGGTGAACACGCACTCGAGGGCGGGGTGAATGATCGAATCGTCATCGAGAACAGTGAGCATCAGAGCGACGGCAATACCGTTGTCGGCGCCCAGAGTGGTGCCGTTAGCGGTGAGGACGCCGTCCTTGACGACCAGGTCGATACCATCAGTCGTAAAGTCGTGCTCAACGGAGCCCAACTTGTCGCACACCATATCGATGTGGCCCTGCAGCATCACGGTCGGGGCATTCTCGGCGCCGGCAGATGCGGGCTTGCGAATGATGACGTTGTAGACCTCGTCCTGGTACACATCGAGGCCGCGCTCCTTGGCAAACGCGACCAGAAAATCGCTGATGCCCTTCTCGTTGCCAGACCCGCGGGGGATCGCGCTGACCTCCTCAAAGAAATGGAACAGCTGGGCGGGCTCGTAGCCGGTAATCTTGTAGTCCATGGTGCCTCCTTGGCGCAACTGGTTAGACAGTAAGACATGCGACTTGTATATTCCCAGACTTTGCGTGCATAAACCAGTCGAAAACGCCGAGCGCCCTCGCATCATCGGCTAACGGTGGACCGCATAGCGTAACGGTCACAGTTACCGCAGCTCTACAAATCGAGGCGCCCTTGCCGGAACGCCTCGATTGCACAGATCAAATTGTCGCCACGCCCTACAGCGCGCCAGAGCCGGCTTGCATCATGCCGCCGGGGCCCGAGGTCACGCCGCCGCTCACGGGCGCGGCGTTGCCGGTGTGCGGTGCCGCCGGAGCGGTATCGCCACCGAGCGTGCCCGCCGGACGCGGTGCCGGGATCTCGCCCGTGCCGTGGCTAAAGACAAACTTGCCATCGGCCACGTCGCACAGGACGGTATCGCCCTCGCCCCACTCGCCGGCCAGAAGCTCCTCGGACAGCGGGTCCTCGATGAGCTTTTGGATGGCACGGCGCAGCGGACGCGCACCGTTGGTGAGGTCGGTGCCCTCGGCCACGATCTTGTCATAGGCCGCATCGGTGAGCTTGATGTTCATGCCATTGGCAATCAAACGCTGACGCAGGTCGTCCACCAGCAGGTGCGCGATCTTGGTGAGATTCTCGCCCGAGAGCTTCTGGAACACCACAATGTCGTCGATACGGTTGAGCAGCTCGGGGCGGAACAGGCGCTTGAGCTCGCCCATCGCACGGCCCTTAATCTCGCTCGAGGTAAGGCCCTGCTCGCCGGTGGTGCCAAAGCCCACGCTCGCATCCTGCGCAATCTCGCGAGCGCCCACGTTGGACGTCATGATGATCACGGTGTTGCGGAAGTCGACCGTCTTGCCCTGGCTATCGGTCAGGCGGCCCTCCTCCAGCACCTGCAGCAAGATGTTGAAGATATCGGGGTGCGCCTTCTCGATCTCGTCGAACAGCACGACCGAGTACGGGTGGCGACGAACGGCCTTGGTGAGCTGGCCGCCCTCGTCGTGACCGACGTAACCCGGAGGGCTACCGATGAGCTTGGAGACCTCGAACTCGCTACCGAACTCGGACATGTCGAAGCTGATGAGCGCGTCCTTGCTGCCAAAGAGATATTCGGCGAGCGTCTTGGCGAGCTCGGTCTTGCCCGTGCCAGTGGGACCAAGGAAGATAAAGCTGCCGCCGGGGCGACGCGGATTCTTGAGGGGTGAGCGGCTGCGGCGCACGGCCTTGGCAACTGCCTCGACAGCCTCATCCTGACCGATGATGCGCGTCTTGAGCACGCTTTCGGCTTGCAGCAGGCGACGGCTCTCGCTCTCGGTAAGCGAGGACACCGGCACGCCCGAAGTCACGGACACGATATCGGCGATCTGACTCACATCGATGGTGAGCGGGCTGGCGTCGAGCTCGGCGGTCCAGGCGGCCTTGGCCTCGGCGAGCTCAATCTCGGCGGCCTTCTGTTGCTCGGTGATCTCGGCGGCCTTGTTCATGTCGTCGCTCTCGGTGGCCTCCTGCGCGGCGGCCTTAAGCTCCTCCACGCGATGCTCGGCCTCACGCACCGGCTCGGGCGCGCGATTCGCGGCGATGCGAGCGCGGGCACCGGCCTCGTCAATGAGGTCGATGGCCTTATCGGGCAGGAAGCGATCCTGGATGTAGCGGTTGGAAAGGTTCGCGGCAGCCTCGATAGCACCCTGCGTATAGCGCACATGGTGATGCTCCTCGTAGCGCGGCTTGAGCGCGGTCAGGATCTTGACCGTGTCCTCGACGCTCGGCTCCTCGACATCGATGGTCTGGAAGCGACGCTCGAAAGCCGGGTCCTTGGTGAGGTACTTGCGGAATTCCTCGGCCGTGGTGGCGCCGATAATCTGGAAGGCGCCGCGCGCGAGCACGGGCTTGAGCATGGAGCTCGCGTCGATGGAGCCCTCGGCAGAACCGGCACCGATGATGGTGTGCATCTCGTCGATAAACAGGATGACGTCGTCGGCTTCGGTGGCCTCTTGGATCACGTTCTTGAGGCGCTCCTCAAACTCGCCGCGATACTTGGCACCCGCCACGAGGCCCGGCAGGTCGAGCGTCCAGATATTCTGGTTCATGAGGTTCTCGGGCACGTTGCCGGCTGCAATCTGCTGAGCTAGGCCCTCGACAATGGCCGTCTTGCCCACGCCGGGGTCGCCCAGAATGAGCGGGTTGTTCTTGGTGCGGCGCGAAAGAATTTCCATCATACGCTGGACTTCCTTTTCGCGACCAATTACAGGGTCGAGCTCGCCGTCGCGCGCCTTCTGTGTGAGGTTGGTCGCGAACTGCTTAAGCGTATCGGTGCCACTCCCCTTTTGCTGAGAGGCATCCGAGCCGCTAAAGAACGGCAGGCCCGCACCGGGACGACCGGCACCGGCGCCGGCGAGCGGACGCTTCTTGTCCTGATCCTTGGCGGTAAGCTTCTCGATGGCTTTTTTAATGGAAGCGGACGACACACCCAGGCGCATGAGGATGTCCATGGCCATGCCGTTGCCCTCTTCGACGATGCCGATCAGCAAGTGCTCGGTCGACACGTAGGTCTGGTTGTTCTCACGCGCCACGCGGAACGAACGCTCCATCACGCTAATGACGAGCGGCGTAAAGGCGAGCTTGGCTGCCTCGGTCTCCTCACTGGGCTCGGGAACCGTGGTCTGGACCTCTTTGAGAGTATCCATGATGTCATCGTAGGAGATGTCGAGCGAACGCAGCGCCTCGGCGGCAATGCCCTCGTCCTCCTTGGCAAGCGCGAGCAGCAGGTGCTCGGTGCCCACCTTATTTGAATGAAGATCGAGCGCCTCCTGTTTGGCCATCGACATGACCTTGCGCGCTCGATCGGTAAATCTATCTAACATGCTCGTTTCCTTACATGAGTTCATCGAAATCAAAACGCCCGCCCGTCGGCGGCGCTTTTGTCTCTTTACCCACAGGTTGTCTATGTTAACAGCTGGAGGAATATCTATAAACCCGGCTCACATGAATGCAGGTTATGACCGCATCGCGGGACTCACCGCGCGATGCGCGACAGGCGCCCCGCAAGAGAAACCCTAGGCGTCTTTCACCACGTCGGGACTCGTCGCACGCGATGCGCGATAGGCATCGGCCTCCTTGGAGACGCGTTCGAGCAGCTCGGATGTATCGACGCCCTCGACTTGCGCGACCGTTTCCACCGTCTGCATGGCGACCGCCCTCAGGTACGCGCACGCGCTGTCCCCCAGCTGCTCGAGGTCTATCTCCTCGCCGCCCTCCCGGGCAAAGCCGACCGCCATCACAAAGCCCATGATGCCCGAGACCAGAAAGCCCACCGCAAAGCTCGAATCTGCCTTGAGCTCTTCTCCGTCGGGGTGGACGATCTCTCTCACGCGGTCGATGATGATCGTATGGATGCCCTGCACGACCTGCTCGGCGGCACCCGCCCTCATGGTGATGACGATGCGCCGCAGCAGGCAGCGGACGTCGCGCCGGTCGAACGCCGAAAGGTCGCCCTCGCTCGAAAAATGCCAGAGGGCATCGGTGATGAGCTCGTTATCCTGCAGCAGCTGGGCTATGGCGATGGCGACGAGTTCATCGAAATCGTGAAAATAGTAGTAAAACGTTCCGCGATTGCACTGGGCGGCGCGGGTCACCTCGCCAACCGACAGCTCGAAGATGCTGTTGTTCTCGATGAGCTCCCAAAACGCCTCGATGATACGGGTACGTGCATCGGGCGCATCGGCGTCCTTACGCGGTCTCGCCATGCGCCTCACCGCACCCCTGCGCCTTGGCGTTCATGATGAGCATCTGAAGACGGTTCTCCACGTTGGCGAAGCTCACGTCGGGATCGTAGTCGAGCGGCAGGAACTGCGCCGTGGGATACTGCTCCTTGAGCGCATGGATGAGCCCGCGCCCCACGACATGGTTGGGCAGACACCCGAACGGCTGCAGGATCACGAAGTTGCGGCAGCCGCGCTTGGCGTGCTCGAGGATCTCCGCCGGAATCAGCACGCCCTCGCCCGCATCGAACGTATGGTGCAGGATCTTATCGCTCGCGCGCACGAGCTCGGGCATGCGCGTCGGCGGCTCGTAGAGCGGGCTCGCCGCGCCCAGGCGGTCGCAACGGTCGTGCGCGAGCTCGAACAGGTTGTCCGCCGTGGCGTACCAGGCCTTTTCGGGCAGCGACAGGTCGACGTGGAACTCGCGCGACTGCGCATGCTTGTAGAAATAGGTCTTGCGGATCACGTCGGTCATGCGCGCCTCGATGACCTCGAGCCCGTTGTCCTCGAGGTAGCGCTCGATCTCGTGGTTGGCGCCGAGATGGAAATTGAGCAGGTACTCGCCCACGATGAGAACGGTCGGATGCGGGTTCGAGCGGTCGTACGGAACGGCGTCCATGATCGCAAGCGCGCGTTTGAAGCCCGTCGCCTGGCCTCTCAGCCCGGAGCGCTCCATGCCCTCGATAACCTCATCGAGCGCGCGGTCGAACGCAGCGTCCGCCGCGCCCTTCTCGAGCTCGTAGGGACGGATGCGCCTAAGCATGGCCTCGAGGGCATCGATCATGGGAAGACCGTAGGCGATCTGGATGCTCGGGCCAAGGCCGAGCTTGAAGCCCGGATGCGCATTGTGGGCATCGACGTCGTCGTTGGTGAGCACCGGGACATAGTCGTATCCCGCGTCGTCGAGCGCGCGGCGCAGCAGGGGCATGTAGTGCGTCAGGCGGCAGTCGCCGATATACTTGCCAGTCACCACGGCGACGTCGTGCGGGTCGTACTTACCGCTCTCGAGTGCCGCGAGCGCCTCGCCGATCACGATTTGCGCGGGGAAGCAGATGTCGTTGTGCACATAGCGTTTGCCCAGGCGGATGGCATCCTCGCGCCCGATATCAAGGGCCTCGGCGCGCACGCCCTGATTGCGCATCGCCGCGGTCATGAGCCTGCAGAACGCATGGGAGGTGTTGGGGACCAGCGCGATCTTGTCGTGCCGGTCGCGCTTGGTGTACTTGACCTTATACGGGTCGTCGAGCGGATGGACCGCGTGCACCCGGGCGCCCTCGGCACGCTCCTCCGCGCGACGACGGTTGACCGACTCGATAAACGAACGCACGCGAATGCCCATGGGACCGGCGACGTCGCTCTCATCGAGCTTGATCATCATCGGAACCTTGGAGCCCATCTCGCCCATCATGCGCGCGATCTCGTCGGTGAGATACGCATCGTGGCCGCAGCCGAAGCTGCCCATCTGCACGAGCTCGAGCTCGGGCGTCGATGCGACGATGACCGCGCACGACAGCATGCGCGCATGGTAGTTGTTCACGATGTCGATGCGGCTGTTGGAAAGATCGACGTTGCAGACCCCCGGCACCGCATCGGGCGTCAGCACGGGGATGCCGCGCTCAGAGAAGAGCTTGGGCAGCCCGTGGTTGACCAGCGGGTCGTTGTGGTACGGGCGCGAAGCGATCACCACCGCGTAGCCGCCGTCCTCGCGCACGTTCTCGAGCACCTGCCTGCCGCGCAGCTGCAGCTGGCTCTCAAACGTCTGCTGCGCGCGGTCCGCCTGCTCGGTCGCCTTGGCAACCAGGTCGGCATCGATATCGAAGGTCTCCTTGCACCACGCCTTGAGCTGGCGGTTTCGGTCGCCCTCGTCGTACCAGTGGAACAGCGGCGTATCGAACGGAACGCCGAAACGCTCCTCCGGGTTATCGGAATTGCGCATCACGTAGGGGTATCCCTTTACGACGGCGCACATCCACTCGCTGGTAGAGGCGGTGTTTTCGGTGGGCACCGTCGTGATGATGGGCATGAAGATGCGGTCGACGCCGGCGTCGACGAGATTGCGGATGTGCCCGTGGACGAGCTTGGCCGGGAAGCACACGGTGTCGGATGTGACGTGCGCCAGACCGCGCTCGTACATCGCCTTGGTGCTGCGTCCCGAGACGCGCACCTTAAAGCCGAGCGTGCTGAAGAACGTCGACCAGAACGGCATGGTGTCCCAGAACTCGAGCACACGGGGAATGCCGATCGTGACATCGCGCCCCCCGCAGACGGGAACCGTGGGGTACGACTCGAACAGCAGCTTCTCGCGGTCGACAAAGAGATTGGGGGCAGCCGCGGTCCGGTCGCGCCCCGTGCCGGGTGCCTGTGCCTCGCAAGCACCCTGCGGACGCAGCTCCTCCGCCGCGGGAACCTCGCGCACGAGCTCATCCCATGAGATGGCGCCGCCACGCGGGCAGCGATTGCCCGTGACGTAAAGCGAGCCGTCGCCAAATGCCACGACCGCGCGCTGGCAGCGGTTGTTGCACCGACGGCAGGTAACGCCGCCGAACTCGCGATGCTCGAAGCGCTCCACGGCATCGAGCCCGATAAACGACGTGCCGGCGTCGCCCTTGCGGCATTCCTCGCGCGCGAGCAGGGCGATACCGATAGCGCCCATCAGCCCCGGGTGGGGCGCACGCGTGACGGGTTTGCCCAGATACTGCTCGAATGCGCGCAGCACCGCGTCGTTTCGGAACGTGCCGCCCTGGACGACGACTTTGTCGCCCAGACGGTTGAGATTTGAAACGCGAATGACCTTGGTGAACACGTTCTCGATAATCGAACGGCAGAGACCGGCCATGATGTCGCCCGGACCCTTACCGCGCCGCTGCTCGGAAACGACGCTGCTGTTCATGAACACCGTGCAGCGGCTGCCGAGAACGGCGGGGGCTTTGGACGAAAATGCCTCGGTCGCGATATCCTCAACGGCTATTCCGAGGTTTTTGGCAAAACCCTCGAGGAACGAGCCGCAGCCCGCAGAGCACGCCTCGTTGACGACGATATCGGTCAGCACGCCGTGGTTGAGCCAGATGGCCTTCATATCCTGTCCGCCGATGTCGAGCACGAAGGTCGCATCGGGAACGCATGCGCACGCGGCGCGGGCGTGCGCGACCGTCTCGACCGTATGGTAGTCGGCGTGGAACGCGCGCGCGAAAAGCTCCTCGCCGTATCCCGTGGTGCCCACGGCATCGATCGCAAGCGTGACTCCCGCTGTCTCCCAGCGGTTCTTCAAGCTGACAAGACCCTGTTGGGCGACGTCGAGCGGTCTGCCGTTATTAGACGCGTAGAACGAATCGACAAGCTCACCCGCCTCATCGACCAGGGCGAACTTGGTCGTCGTGCTCCCCGAATCGATACCGAGCGCCACACGCACCGTCTCTCCGGGCGCATACGCATCCGGACCCTTTGCCGGCGTCTCTTTGCCATGGCGTGCCGTAAAATCCGCCTGCTCGGCAGGTGTGGCAAAAAAGGGCTGGGCAAGACGTCCCTCCCCGCTTGCGGGCGCGACCGTCTCGAGCTTATCCAGCCGGACAAAAGCGTCGGGAAGGTCGATCGGTTGGGACGATGCGAACATGTCGGTCAGCGACAGGGCGGCACCGCGCGCGACCATGATCTGCGGATCGCGCGGGACGATAACCTGATCGTCCGATAGATTCAGTTGCTCCCGGAACACGCGGACCAGTGTGGGGTTGTAGGCGAGCGTACCGCCCTCGAAGATTACCGGCGGCTCGATGTCGATACCCTGGGCCAGACCGCCGATCGTTTGGCGGGCGACCGCGTGAAGCGCCGAAAGCGCCAGGTCGGTGGTAGGAATGCCCTCGTTGAGCAGCGGCTGGATATCGGTCTTTGCGTACACGCCGCAGCGGCCCGAGACCTCGTGGACGGTCGTTCCCCGGCTTGCGAGCTGCTCGAACTCGCCCGATTCGGTGCCGACCCCCATGAGCTTTGCCATCTCGTCGATAAATGCACCGGTACCGCCTGCGCACGAGCCGTTCATGCGCATGTCGGCAACCTCGATGTCTCCCTTATCGTTGGTGCGGAAGAAGATCATCTTGGCGTCTTGGCCGCCCAGCTCGATGGCGCAGCGCGTCTGCGGATAGAACCTGCTGATCGCGAGCGCGTTGGCGACCACCTCCTGAACGTACGAGGCGCCCAGCGCGGTCGCGATATCGCGCGCACCCGAGCCGGTCACCGCAACGCGCAGTGACTCATGGGGAAAGCGCTCGGCGAGCTCGCCGAGCATGGCGCGCACGCTCGCTGTCTGACACGCCCCGTGGCGGCGATATCCCCACCACGCCTCGGTCATATCCTCGTGCATCGCGTAAACTTTGGTCGTCGTCGACCCTACGTCCAGTCCTACTAGCAACGCCATAATGCTCCGTCTCTCGCATTTTTCCCGCTAGAGATATACCACTCTACGTAATACAACAGACTGTTGTATTTAAACTCCGTATAAAAAGCGGCTGCCGAAACGCTTCAGCAGCCGCCGAATGCACCAACAGATTGTTCTGCGCGCTAGCACGTCGGGCAACGGAGCAGCACGGGCCCTCCGGTCATGCGCACCGCTCACGCCCGCGATGTCGCCGAGAGAGCTATCCACGCTTAGGGCTCCAACCAAGCAAGTCGCCCGCGCTCAGCAGATCCCTAAGCGAGCTACTCGCACTCAGGAGCCATAGCCTGCTCCAAGAGCTCGGCATGCTCCTCCTCGAAAACCGTCCCCACAGGGAAGGCGCGACGGAAGACGAAGCGGGAAATCGGACCGGCTACCAAAAGGTTCCACGGCAGCGCCATCACAAAATTATGCGGGATGTTGATCATCCAGATCGCGGGCACGGAATACAGGTTCGCAAGGATGCCGCCGGGCATGTGCGTCAGACCCTCACAGGCACCGTACAGCGACATGATGATGACCATGGGAACGACCATGCAGGAGCTGACGGCGAGCGTCATGGCAAGTGGCGAGCTCTTGCCCGGCGTGACCAAGTACTTAAAGGCGAAACCCTTGGCGAGCGGGCTGGCGACGAACCAGTCGCAGCACATGGCAAAAATGTAGGCAACGGGGAAGCCGAGCCACGCAGTGGCAACGACCTCGCCGTTGATGGCCCCGTGCTGCAGGGCAACGTTGTAGATGCTCATCCAGAGCACCATGCAAAAGCACATGATAAAGGTGAACAGCAGGCTCTCTCGTTTGTTGATAGGCATGAAGGGCGAAATCCTTTCTGTGTTACGCCGCAACGCCACGCAACAAAAATGGGCGGGCGAGATGGAGTTACTGGGACTTCATCTCGCCCGCCCGTGGTACGCGCGTCTGCGACTACTTATGTGATGGAACCAGCCTAGCACGAAACGCATGCGCTTCGTAAGCGTTGAGTTTATGAAGATGCAGGGCACCGATAATCCCCCGACCCCATAAGTTGCGGTGGAATACGGACTGTTTTGACCCTTTAAGCAGCAATTCAGTCCCTATTTCACCGCAACTCATTTGGTGCAAAGTAACCTGTCCCCCTTGTACCAATTAGCTGGTGTGGCGCCAGCGAGGGTCGGTGAGCGTACGCGCCACACCCAGTCCAACGGGCAGAAACGCTACGATGAGCACTGCGCGCACAAACCAGCCGAGCATATTGACCGTGTCGAAGGTGCACATGTAATACATCGAGCGATACAGATACAAGCCCGGCACCATAATGACAATCGAAGGCACCGTGAGGGCGATGCGCGGGTAGGTGAGCTTGACTTCAGCCAAGCTTGCGAGCAGCCCCGATACCAGCGCGCCGATAAACGCTGCTGCCTCGGGAGGCATTCCCGTGCTGAGGCCCAGGAAGGGAATCATCGTCGGCGCATCGACAAGGGTCAGACGCAGGGTATTGGACACGGCGCCGATCAACCCAGCTGCCGCGGCCATCTTTACCGGGCTGTTGAACATCACCGAGAAGCCGAATACGCCAACGAAGCTCATCACCACGCGCAGGAGCGTAAGGGCAAGCGGCGAAAGGCCCAGTGGGGCAAAGTCGTCCGGCGCCAGGCCAACACACTCGGCAACCATCCAACCTACGAGGGTCGCCATCACAATAATCGATACGGCATATGAAAGGCGCTCGATACCGCTTCGCATGTCGAGCTTAGCGATGTCGAGGCCTGCCGTAATGAGCGGAAAGCCGGGAATCACAAAGAGCATGGCGCCGATATAGCCTTCTTGGTGCGACATTGCCCCCGGTATGACCTGGCCAAGGCCGAGCAATGCCAGCAGATACGAAACGCAAGCGAGCGCAACACCGGTCGTCAGCGCGCTGAACTGACCAAGGCCTTGCTTGAGAATATGGGAGCGGGCAAAGTTGCCGACACCCGCGCCCACAAACGCGCAGGCCATCTCGATAGGGCCGCCGCCGAGCAAAAAGACGAAGGCGCCGCAAGCACAAGCTGCCGCAAGGCCCTGTTGCCAGGGAGAGTAATCGGGTTTTGAACTCTCAACGGTCTTGAGCATCTCGTGATACTCGTGCACCGTGAAGCGACGACCATAGGTCTCGATTTCCTTGAGGAAACTCTCCATCATCCAAATGCGATGGGTATTGACGCCCGTTGTGGGCAAGCTGACGACCTCATTAAAGCAGTGGCCATCTTCGATGCAGGTGCACTCAAACGATAGGAGACTCAGGTCGACGTGAATTGTGACGCCGAGCACGTCAGCAACACGATTCATGGTATCGCGTACACGACAGGCACCCGTTCCGCTCGCGAGCATAAGCATACCGGTGCGGCAGATGATGGATGATTTATCGGTGAGCGGCGCATCGACGGCAAGTTCATCGCCTGCCGTCACGATCTGGTGCCAGTCAGTTTTCATATGGAGCGCGCCGGCACGAACGCCGTGGTGCATGGGGGCTCTCGAAAGCAGCGAGTCAAGGCGCGAAGGCTGTGGGGGCTCCGTTAATTCGCCCTCGTCCTCGTCGGGCTCTTCATTGACCAGATCAAATGAGTCAAGCGATGCCGGCTCACGACGATCGATTAGCTCCTCATCCTCATCATCAAAGTAATTGAACTGATCGAGCATGTCCTCTTCGATTGCACGCTCGCTCGCGTCGTCCATATAGACGCTCCCTTCCTACCGACTAACCCCCATCCTAGGCAGCAACGGCTAAAGGAAACATAAAAGAGACGGCTGTCATGCGAACCATGCGCGCAATAGCCAATGACTACATCTAGACCAAGGTAACGCCGATGTTTTGGCAACGACAGCGAAAGCCCGCCAGAGCGAGCAAGGTGCCTTGAAACAAGGCGGCATAGACCTTTTGGTCATGCCGCTGAAGTTGAAAGGCAGATTGCCGCTCTGGCGGGCTTGCAGCGTCGAGCCGTTACGCGGTTCGTAGAACCGCGTAACAAGTTAGTACATCTTTGCGCCGGCGGGGATGGAGGCGTCGAGCTGGATCAGGTTGAGGCGCTCCTCGCCCTCCTCCTCGTGGATGGCGCTGATCAGCATACCGCAGCTGGGAATACCCATCATCTTGCGCGGAGGCAGGTTGGTGATGGCGAGCAAGGTCTTGCCAACCAGGTCCTCGGGCTCGTAATAAGCGTGAATACCGGAGAGGATGGTGCGGTCGGTGCCGGTGCCGTCGTCGAGCGTAAAGTTCAGCAGCTTCTTGGACTTCTTGACGGCCTCGCATGCCTTGACCTTCACAGCGCGGAAGTCGCTCTTGGAGAAGGTATCAAAGTCGACGAACTCCTCAAACAGCGGCTCAACGGCGATCTTGGAGTAATCGAGCGTGGGCTTAAGCGACTTAACGAATGGGCTCGCGGCGTTGCCGGCCTCGGCAGCCTTGGCGGCAGCGGCACCGGACTGGAAACCCTTCTCGGGCTTCATGTGCGGGAACAGCAGCACGTCGCGGATAGAAGCCTGGTTGGTAAGCAGCATGACCACGCGGTCGATACCAATACCAATACCGCCCGCGGGAGGCATACCGTACTCGAGGGCGCGCACGTAGTCCTCGTCATACTCCATGGCCTCATCGTCGCCGCCGGCCTTCTCGGCCATCTGGGCGGCAAAGCGCTCGGCCTGGTCGACCGGGTCGTTGAGCTCGGAGAACGCGTTGGCGTACTCGTGGCCGGCAATAACCAGCTCAAAGCGGTGCGTCAGGCGCGGGTCGTCCTCAAAACGCTTGGCAAGCGGGCTGACCTCGATGGGGTAATCGCACACGAAGGTCGGGTTGACGATGGTGTCCTCGCCCAGCTCATCGTAGATCTCGGCGATAATCTTGCCGGCGGTCCACTCGGGCTTAATCTCCAGGCCCTTCTCGCGCGCGGCGGAAGCAAGCTCCTCGACCGGCGTGTCGATGGTGACCTGCTTGCCGAGCACATCGGAGACGATGTCGGTCATGGGACGGCTGGCCCACTCACCAGAAAGGTCGATGGTCTGGCCCTGGTACTCGATGACCTCGGGGTTGCCGATGGCCTTGTTAGCCGCCTTAATGACGCCCTGGGCGAGCGCCTTCATGCCCTCGAGGTCGGAGAAGGCACGGTAGGCCTCCATCGTGGTGAACTCGGGGTTGTGGGTGAGGTCCATGCCCTCGTTACGGAAGATGCGGCCGATCTCGAACACGCGCTCAAAACCACCGACGATGCAGCGCTTGAGGTGCAGCTCGGTGGCAATACGCAGGTAGCACTCCTGATCGAGCGCGTTGAAGTGGGTAATGAACGGCTTGGCAGTAGCGCCGCCCTGGATGGTCTGCAGGATGGGGGTCTCGACCTCCATGTAGCCGTCGGACTCCATAAAGCGACGGAAGGTGGAGAGAATCTGCGAACGCTTACGGAAGGTCTCGCGAACGTCGTCGTTGGCGATCAGGTCGACATAGCGCTGGCGATAGCGGGTCTCCTTGTCGGAAAGACCGTGGAACTTCTCGGGCAGCGGACGAACGGCCTTGGCAAGCAGGGTCGCGCTCTTAGGGGCAACGGAAAGCTGGCCACGCTGGGTGCGCACGACCACGCCGGTCACGCCCAGGATGTCGCCCAGGTCGAGGGCCTTGAGCGTACTCCAGGCGGCCTCGTCCATGTCGTTGATGCGGCAGAACAGCTGAATCTCGGCAGTCGCATCGCGCACGACGATGAACATGATCTTGCCCTGACCGCGCTTGGCGACCACACGGCCAGCGATCTTCACGACGTCCTCGGTGTCCTCGCCATCGGCAAGCTCGGCGTACTTAGCCTCGATATCGGCGACGTAGTCCTCAAGCTAAGAGTGCTCGGGATAGGGGTTCTGGCCCGCCTCGAACAGGGCGGCGCGCTTTGCCAGACGCGTGGCGCGCTCGTCGTTGAGCGTCGATGCCTGATCGGCGGCGTTCTGGTTTTCTGCCATAGTTAGCTCCTCAAACTAAAACGCTCCCCAGGATTCGGTCCCAGGGAGCGAAAACATACCTTTACGCGGGACCGTGGTCTAGCGTGCGATCTTGGCGATGGTGTAGACGCGAGTCTTGCCGGAAGGCGTAACGACCTCGACGGAGTCGCCCTCGCCATGACCAATGATGGCGTGGCCGACCGGAGACTCGTTGGAAATCTTGTGCTCGAGCGAGTTGGTCTCGGTGGTACCGACAAGCGTGACCTCGATGAGCTCACCGTTGGGGTCGACCAGGGTAACAGTCGAGCCAATGGAGACGGTCAGGTCGCCCGTGCTGGCAGCGATCTGAGCGTTGGCGAGGATGGCCTGGATCTCGGCGATACGAGCGGCGTTCTGGGCCTGCTTGTCCTTGGCGGCATCGTACTCGGAGTTCTCCGAAAGGTCGCCGAACGCGCGGGCTTCCTTGATGTCCTCGACGATCTCCTTGGCGTAATCGCCCTCACGCCAAGCGAGCTCCTCGACGAGCTTCTGGCGGCCCTCAGCGGTCAGTACGATCTGGCTTGCGTCCATACGGATATCTCCCCAACTATGATGTAACGATCAACTGTCAACAAAAACGAAAAAGACCGGCTAGCCTGCGGGCAAGCCGGTCAGGTGCTCACCCCAAAGGGATGGGACTACTCTGCGTCCGCGTCGCTGTCCTCTGCCTTCTTTTGCTTGGCAGCAGCGAGCTTGGCCTCGAGCTCTGCGATCTCCTTGTCCTCCTTGGACTCCTCGACCACAACGTCCTCGGCCTGCTTGGTTTCGCCCTTATCGTCGCCCTCCATACCCTCGCGGATATTCTTGACGGTAGAGCCGAGGGACTTACCGAGCTTCGGCAGGTTCTTAGGCCCAAAGATAATCAGGACAACAACGAGAATAATGATGAGCTCAGGAGCCCTCAGTCCAAACATGTAGACCTCCACAATACAGCGAGACAAGCTCGAATGAGTATACCGCGGGTATCGCGGTATCACAACAATAGCTAAAAAAAGGGACCGCAAGAAGCGGTCCCTCCTCATGCTCTGGTCGGGTTGACTGGATTTGAACCAGCGACCCCTGCGTCCCGAACGCAGTGCTCTACCAAACTGAGCCACAACCCGTTAGCTCGACTATAGTAACAAAGATTTCCGTCGTGTGCCAGAGAAATTTTTACTTCTTTGGCGCTTCAATGCGAACCGTGTCGGAAACGAGCTCCGTTGCATAAGCCCACCAGCCGTTTTGTTGAGCGGCTGCCGCAAGATTGACTGCTGTGGCGGCGGCATCGCAGAGAGCAAACGAGCAGGCACCCGAACCGCACACGTTTGCGGCAATGGTACCGTCCTGTGAACGAAGCCAGTCGAGCACCGTTTGAATCCGCGGCTCCATCTGCGCGGAAATGACACCCAGGTTGTTGTGGACGAGCGCGTAGGCCGCCTCTGCATCTCCCGAGCGAAGGGCAGATGCAATCGCTCCGGGCTTGTCCGCAGGCGCTGGGGTCTCGTCAAAACGTCGATAGGCTTCAATTGTTGAAACGCTTGCCTCGCGCGGCTTGACCAGCACGACGGGTGTCGCGGGAAGTGCGGGATACTCGGTTGCCAGCACGTCTCCCCCACCCACGTAAAATGCAGGGCTGGCATGCAAAAAGAAGGGAACGTCGGCGCCAATGCCGCGCGCGATGTTGTC
>CAJMPF010000004.1 GCA_905215195.1 uncultured bacterium
CGACCTCATCGCCAGCATGGACATCGACCCAGCCTAAGCAGCTCATTTGGGACGGAGCTCTTTTAGCTACCCCGTCATCCGCCCCGTCCCTCCTCAATTGCGGTGAAATAGTTCCTGATTTCCGCCAAAACCCCGGCATCCAGGAACTATTCCACCGCAACTTGCCTTGGGATCGGTATTTAGCTTGTGTCTACTTTAGTGCCATTTCAAAACTATGTCGGATTACGGGGCTGATTCGGAGACCCCCATCCATACCGGCAATTATCGATTTTTGAAAAGCTCTCTACCTGCGGTTTTAATTTCGCGATTTTTCCCATGGTCAAGTAATACAGGTCCAGCCCCGTAATCCGCCATAGTTTTGAAAGCAGCCCATTTGGGACGGGCCTCTTTTGACTCCTTTTACTGCTTGCTAGGCTGGCCATGCCGAAGAGTGTCCCGAAGTGCCGGCAGAAAAGGAACGTCCCTATCTGCCAGGCATGGGATACCATGGTGGCACACTAGCGAAAGGATGTTTCATGGCACATGTCGATGACCAGCGTGTGGCGCGCGTGCTCGATGCGCTCGAGGCTCAGCACCCCGGCGCACAGCTGCTCGTAAACGACCCGTGGTCGATCTATTACCTGACCGGCTTTTATGCCGATATGTTCGAACGTTTTTGCGGCGTGCTGCTCACACGCGGTAGCGAGCCGGTGATTCTAGTCAACGCCCTGCACCAGCTGCCAGAGTATGACAATGCCCGCGTCGCCTATCACACCGATACCGACGTCGTAACCGATGCCATCGCGAGTGAGATCGACCCAACCAAACCGCTCGGCATCGACACCGTCATGCGCTCCGGCTTTTTGATGCCGCTTATGGAGCGCCACGCCGCCAGCGAGTTTTTCCTGGGCGACTTTGCCGTCACCGCCGCACGCACCCACAAGGATGCCGCCGAGCAGGAGCTCATGCGCGCGTCCTCGGCCGCCAACGACGCCGTGATGGCCGACGCCATCAAGCTCGTTCACGAGGGCGTGACGGAGCGCGAAATTGCCGACCAGATGCTCGGACTGTATCGCAAGCACGGCTGCGAGGGCTTTAGCTTTCCGCCCATCGTGAGCTTTGGCGCCAACGCCGGCGACCCGCACCACGAGCCCGACGATACGGTACTCAAGCGCGGCGACGTGGTGCTGTTCGACATTGGCGGACGCCATCGCAACTACTGCTCGGACATGACGCGCACGTTCTTTTGGGGCGAGCCGGACGAGGAGACGACGCGCATCTACGACATCGTGCGCCGCGCCAACGAGGCCACCGAGGCGCTCATCGCACCGGGCGTTCGCATGTGCGACCTGGACCGTGCCGCGCGCGACGTGATTGAGGACGCAGGCTATGGGCAGTACTTTACGCATCGCCTGGGTCACTCGATCGGCCTGCAGGACCACGAGCCGGGCGACGTTTCGCTCGTCAACGAGCAGGTCGTGGAGCCAGGCATGACGTTCTCCATCGAACCGGGCATCTACCTCCCCGGCCGCACCGGCGTCCGCATCGAGGACTTGGCCCTAGTTACCGAGACCGGCGTCGAGATTCTCAACGCCTACCCCCACGATCCAGTCCGCCTAGACTAGGCAATGCAGCAATGGGGCTGTCCCTTTGCCGCATCCCACCAATACCGCGCCACGAAAACGGCCCATCTACTACGTTCAACCCGCATGGGTCGACCATGCGGGTCTTTTTTGAAAACCAGCAAGCCGTCTACCTGCAGTTTTATTTTTGTAATTCCCGGCATGGTTGAGGGTTACCGGTCAAACGTAGTAGATGGGCCCATTTCGTGGCAAGCGAGTCAGCTCGGGGCACAGGACAGCCAAAAAGCCCCATCCCAAATTAGCTGCTTTTGAGTTGCGGTGATATACGGACTGTTTGAGGCTTTTGGCTTGTAAAACAGTCCGTATTTCACCGCAACTGATGAGGGGATGAGTTAGCGCAGCAGGCCGGCTACTTCGCCTGCTAGGGTGATGGTACCGGCTGCTACGAAGGACTCGCCCGCGGCATCGAAAGCAGCGAGGGCCTCGGATACGCTTGGATATACGCCCGCGAGCTTATCGGCATCAACGAGGGCGGCGAGCTCCTCTGCTGGCAGGGCGCGATCGGAATCGGTCTGAGTCACGACCACGCGGGGGAACGCCGGAACCAGAACGTCAACGATGCCCGCCACGTCTTTGTCGGCCAGCGCGGCGCATAGCAGCGTGGGGCGATTCTCTACGCACGGATCGATCTCGTCCAGCGCGCTCACAAAGTTCTCGCAGCTCTGGGGGTTATGGCAGGCGTCGATCAGCTTGAGCGGATCGGTTCCCAGCACATCAAAGCGACCCGGCGTGGGGCAGCCCATAAGCGACGCATCGAGCTTGTCATGATCGAGCTCGCGACCAAGATACCCCTCGCAGAGCATAATCGCGCACGCGGCATTCTGCGGCTGATAGGCCGGCTTGACCATGCTCGACGTATAAATCGCGCGCGGCGTGGTGCAGCTAAACTCAACCGTGTCGCCCACATGCGCAGGCACCTTGGTCGTGGCATGGCTCACCACGAGCGGCACGATGCCGCACTCGCGACAACGCGCATCCATCACGCGCTGAACACTCGCCTCGTGTGTGCCCTCACCCAGTACAACCAGGCGCCCGGGTTTAATGACCGCAGCCTTCTCCCCCGCAATGGCCTCGAGCGTATCGCCCAAAATACGAGTGTGATCGAGCCCAATGCCCGTAATGGCAACGGCGACGGGATCGGTCGCGCTTGTGGCATCCCAACGCCCGCCCATGCCAACCTCGAGCACGGCAACATCCACCGCGGCCTCGGCAAACACTACAAGTGCGGCAGCCGTCAGCAGGTCAAACGGCGTGATGGTGTACGCGCGCTCCCCCGCCGCCACACGGCGCGCATTCACGCGATGTCCCGCCTCAACAGCGGCAGAAACACCACGGGCAAACGCCTCGTCGCTCACAACGCGCCCGTCAACCTCCATGCGCTCGGGATAGCGCACAAGCTGCGGCGACGTATACAGCGCAGTCTTGAGTCCCTCGCCGCGAAGAATGGCAGCCGAAAAACGCGTCGTCGAAGTCTTGCCATTGGTACCGGCAACCTGAATGCAATCAAAGTACTCGTCCGGACGCCCCAGCTCATCGAGCATATCGACAACCGTCTCGAGCAGAGGACCAGCATCCCCAGAAATCCGCCCCGTATCAGCAGCCAAAGCAACAGCCTCACCAAACGAAAGCAAATCAAACGAGAAAGGAACGACATACGACCCAGAACGCTTAGGCATAACCAAAGTCTCCAATAACATAAAAAGAGGCCCATCAAAACAACGAGCCCCTCCCATTCAAAATATCAGCCACTACCCGCTTGCAGCGGAGTCAAGGCATCAGCAATGTGGCCATCACAGGCAGCGGACGCCCCCGTAACCGCTATGGGAGCGGTTTGGGGCTTTGCTCGATACAAGTTACGCACGAGCCGAAGGCCACTTAATGTGGCCTTCGAGCGAGCTCAGGACTTGACCGAGCGAAAATCTCGACCCGTCCCCTCGGGCCGGAGCGTATGCAGGGTTTGTGTACGAATCTTCGCGCCCGTTGACCGACGCCGGGGTCCCCGCCATAATACTTTCGGTTCACGCACGAATCCGCTGCCAGAGACAGCCGGTGCAAACGGGCATCGCCCGCAAGCTTAATGGGATATCCCGCCAGCCGAGGTGGTCGAGTAGATATGTCTTCTCGCCCCCGTCGCTCATGCAGCGCGGGGGCTTTCTTTTTGGACATGCCCCCGTCACGTCCTTGTGGCGGACCGTGCCCGGAAAGAATTCGAGGAGGTGTAATTCATGCCCCAGCAGTACAAAATTGACAAGGTTGCAGAGATCGAGTCTCGTATCGCCGAGAACGCCGGTCTGTTCGTCGTCAACTACAACGGTCTGACGGTTAAGCAGGCTCAGGAGCTGCGTCATCAGCTTCGCGAGTGCGGCGCCGAGATGAAGGTCTACAAGAACAACCTGGTCAAGATCGCTCTCAAGAACCAGGAGCAGCCCGAGCTCGACGAGATCCTCGCCGGCCCCGTCGCTTATGTGTTCTACGAGTCCGAGCCGGTCGAGGCCGCTAAGGCCCTTAAGGACTTCTCCGCTAAGTCCAAGGGCGTCCTTGAGATCAAGGGCGGTATCTCCGACGGCAAGGCCGTTTCCGCTGATGATGTTAAGGCTATCGCCGAGCTGCCCACCAAGGATCAGCTTCTCGGCCAGATCGCCGGTCTCATCTCCGGTTTCGCTCGCGACATCGCTGTCTGCGTCAACGGCGTTTCCTCTGGTCTCGCTCGTTCGATTCAGCAGGTCTCCGAGCAGAAGGCAGCCTAGTCGCTGTTTTCACCCGCGGCGGCAACGCCGCACCCCTGGCGCATTCGCGCTGTGTTTTAACTGATCTCCGTGCATCCGCACGGAAACCGAAAGGACTTAGAAATGGCTAAGCTTACCACCGATGAGATCATCGATGCTCTTAAGGAAATGACCCTTCTCGAGGCTTCCGAGCTCGTTAAGGCTATCGAGGACACCTTCGGCGTTTCCGCCGCTGCTCCTGCCGCTGTTGTCGCCGCTCCCGCTGCTGGCGCTGCTGAGGCCGAGGAGAAGACCGAGTTTGACGTCGTGCTCGAGGGCTTCGGCGACAACAAGATCCAGGTCATCAAGGCCGTCCGTGAGCTCACCAACCTTGGCCTGAAGGAGGCCAAGGAGGTCGTCGAGGGCGCTCCCAAGGCTGTTCTCGAGGGTGCCAAGAAGGAGGACGCCGAGGCTGCCAAGGAGAAGCTCGAGGCTGCTGGCGCTGCTGTCACCCTCAAGTAATCAGGCTTTCTCGCCAGATTTCTTTGCAGACGGGGCTCGCATTGCGAGTCCCGTCTTTTTTTGTTTTTCGGTCCCTCGACATCGGTAGCTCAAACTGCCATATTCTGTGATTTGCGTCGTATCGGGTGCCCTGCCGTTGGGCAATAAAATTGCACCATTCGAGCAATAATTTGCGTTGACCTGCTGAAGAATTGTCTCTGCCTTGTAGCGACATATAGTTCCAGCGGTAAGATGCTTGGGTATCGCAATTTGGTCTGCGGCTGTGTGCCGCACGCATGGGGCGCTTTTGCGCCTGCGAAAGGATCTTTGAATAACATGAAGGCAATCATCCCCGCCGCCGGTCTTGGCACGCGTTTTCTGCCTGGCACCAAGTGCACGCCCAAAGAGATGCTGCCGGTGCTCGACAAGCCCGTCATTCAGTATGTCGTCGAGGAGGCACTCGAGCCCGAGGAGGTCGACGACGCCATCATCGTTACCTCTCCCGGCAAGCCCGAGCTACTGAACTACTTCCAGCCCGATCGCTCGCTCGAGAACCTGCTGCGCGAGCGCGGCAAGAATGCCTATGCCGATGCCGTCGCCCACGCTGGCGGTATGCCGGTCGACTTCCGTTATCAGTACGAGCCCAAGGGCCTCGGCCATGCTATTCGTTCTGCTGCCGACGCCGTGGCAGGGGAGAACTTCCTGGTTCTTCTGGGCGACTACGTTGTGCCTAATCGCGACATCTGCGACAAGATGCTCGCCGTTTCCAAGGAGCACGGTGGAGCTTCGGTTATCGCCGTCGCTGCTTGCTCGCCCGAGGAAGTCAGCCGCTACGGCGTTATCGCCGGCGAGCGCGTCGGTTCGCTCGAGGGCGCCGAGGGCGTTGCCGATGCCGAGCCGGGCGCTGTCTGGCGCATCGGCGGTCTGGTCGAGAAGCCCGCTCCCGAGGCGGCTCCGTCCAACCTGTACATTGTCGGCCGTTATCTGCTGAGCCCGCTGGTCATGGACCTGCTCGCTGATCAGCAGGCCGGCAAGGGCGGCGAGATTCAGCTCACCGACGCCATGGCCCGCTCGCTCGACCGCGAGGCTATGTACGCTGCCGTTATCGACCCGCTGTCGGGCTACGACACCGGCACTCCCTCTGGCTGGATGGCCACCAACGCCCTCATGGCTGCAAGCGATCCCCGCTTTGCCGATGCCTTCTGGGACGCCATCGACGAGCGCGGCGGATTGATGCGCAAGTAAGCCTTCGGGCATCGACATTTACGGGCGCGGACCTCGGTTCGCGCCCGTTTTTTATAAGAGCTGCGATTGTCGGCCCCCTGTTCACAGAAAATATATGAACAGATGTTCGATACACATACATCTACCTGCGTGTTTTCTGTCGAAAAACTTTGCTACTCCAAAAACTCAATCGCGTCAAGGCTTTTCTTGCCCAACGGTCGGTACCTGATAAACTATTAGGTTGCGATAACTGGCGAAGCTATGCCTCGCCAACCCACCGAGCATTTCCGTGAAGGAGGAAAAACCTGGTGACCTACGCATACACTGCCACTGAGCGCAAGCGCGTCAGCTTCGGGAAAATCCCGGAGGCCATGGAGCTCCCCAACCTTATCTCTGTTCAAAGGGAATCCTTTGAGCGTTTTAAGGGCGAGGGCCTTCGTGAGGCGTTCAAGGAATCCAGCCCCATCCAGAGCCAGAACCATGTTCTCGAGGTTACCTTCGGCGAGCATCAGTTCGGCGACCCCGCGCACACCGTCGAGGAGTGCCGCGAGAAGGATATGACCTATCAGGCTCCGCTTCTGACCGACGTCCGTCTCACCAACAAGGAGACCGGCGAGATCAAGGAGCAGCTCGTCTTTATGGGCGACTTCCCCATGATGACCGATCAGGGCACCTTCATCATCAACGGTACCGAGCGTATCGTCGTTTCGCAGCTCGTCCGTTCCCCGGGTGTGTACTACAGCTCCGAGATGGATTCGGGCAAGCAGATCTACAAGGCCCAGATCATCCCGTCCCGCGGTGCCTGGCTCGAGTTTGAGGTCGACAAGCGCGACCAGCTCATGGTCTCCATCGACCGTAAGCGTAAGCAGAGCGCCACGATGTTCCTGCGCGCCCTTGGCATCGCCGTCACCAACGACGACATCATCGAGCTGCTCGGCAACTCCGATGTGATCAAGCGCACCCTGGAGCGCGATACCGCCCTCACTCGCGAGGACGCCCTCATCGAGATCTACCGTCGCCTGCGCCCGGGCGAGCCTCCCACCGTGGACGCTTCCCGCAGCCTGCTCGAGGGCCTGCTCTTTAACCCGCAGCGCTACGATCTGGCCCGCGTCGGTCGTTACAAGGTCAACAAGAAGCTCAACCTCACCACCGAGGAAGAGGTCACGGTGCTCACCGACGAGGATATCGTCGCGACGCTGCGCTACCTGCTGTCCCTCGCTGCCGGCGAGCAGGGCTTCAAGGTCGACGACATCGATCACTTTGGCAACCGCCGCATCCGCACCGTCGGCGAGCTCGTCGCCAACCAGTTCCGTATCGGCATGAGCCGTATGGAGCGCGTCGTCCGTGAGCGCATGAGCTCCCAGGACATCGACGAGATCACCCCGCAGTCGCTCATCAACATCCGCCCGATTGTGGCCTCCATCAAGGAGTTCTTCGGTTCCTCGCAGCTCTCGCAGTTCATGGACCAGGCGAACCCCCTGACCGGTCTGACCCACAAGCGCCGTCTGTCCGCACTCGGCCCTGGCGGCCTTGCCGGCCACAAGTCGGGCTCCAGCCGCCGCACCAACGTGCCGACGGCCGTCCGCGACGTTCACAACTCGCACTACAGCCGCATGTGCCCGATCGAGACCCCCGAAGGCCCCAACATCGGCCTGATCGGCTCGCTCGCCCTCTACGCCCGCGTCAACGAGTACGGCTTCATCGAGGCTCCGTTCCGCCGCGTCGAGAACGGCGTTGCCACCGACCAGATCGACTGGATGACCGCTGACGAGGAAGAGAAGCACGTCATCGCGCCGGCCAACACGCCGCTCGATCCCAAGACCAACGAGTTCATCACGACCGATGCCGAGGGCAAGATCGTCCGTCCGCATACCGTGATCGCCCGTACCCGCGACTTCGACGGCTCCTTCGGCGCTCCCGCCGACGTGCCTGTCGAGGACGTCGACTACATGGACGTCTCGCCGCGTCAGATGCTCTCCGTCGCAGCCACGCTGATCCCGTTCCTCGAGCACGACGACGCCAAGCGTACGCTCATGGGCGCCAACATGCAGCGTCAGGCCGTGCCGCTGGTTCACCCTGCCGCTCCCTATGTCGGTACCGGCATGGAGCGTCGCGCCGCCCTGGACTCTGGCGAGGTTACCCTGGCCAAGAACGCCGGCGAGGTCATCTTTGCCGACGCCGCCAAGATCATCGTCAAGCATGCCGGCGGCATGGACGAGTATCACCTGGCCAAGTACCAGCGCTCCAACCAGTCCACCTGCATCAACCACCGTCCGCTCGTGCGCGTCGGTGACACTGTTGAGCAGGGCGAGCCTCTGGCCGACGGTCCTTCGACCGATCATGGCGAGCTCGCACTGGGTCAGAACCTCACCGTGGCATACATGCCGTGGGAAGGCTTCAACTACGAGGACGGTATCGTCGTGTCCGAGCGCCTGGTGGCCGAGGACCTGCTGACGACCATCAATATCACCCGTCACGAGATCGACGCCCGCGACACCAAGCTCGGCCCCGAGGAGATCACCCGCGAGATCCCGAACCTCTCCGAGGACATGCTTGCCAACCTCGACGAGGACGGCATCATCCGCATCGGCGCCGAGGTCGGCCCTGGCGACATCCTGGTCGGCAAGGTCACGCCTAAGGGCGAGAGCGCTCTGACCGCCGAGGAGCGCCTGCTGCGCGCCATCTTCGGTGCCAAGGCCCACGACGTCCGCGACACCTCCCTTAAGATGCCTCACGGCGCTTACGGCCGCGTCATCGACGTCGTCCGCTTTAGCCGCGAGAACGGCGACGACCTGGCCCCCGGCGTCAACGAGCAGGTGCGCGTCTACGTCGCCCAGCGTCGTAAGATCCAGCAGGGCGATAAGATCGCCGGTCGCCACGGCAACAAGGGTGTTATCTGTAACGTTCTGCCGGTCGAGGACATGCCTTACATGGCTGACGGTACCCCGATCGACGTTATCCTCAACCCGCTGGGCGTTCCTTCGCGTATGAACGTCGGCCAGCTGCTCGAGTGCCACCTTGGCTGGGCTGCCGCCTGCGGTTGGGATACCGAGGATGCCGACTCCGACAAGTACGTCCCCGGTCCGTTCTTCACCGCGACGCCCGTCTTCGACGGCGCCAAGGAGGACGAGATCGCCGAGGTCATCCGTCGCGCCAACAAGAACATGCTCAACAAGGCCACCGCTGCCTTTGGCGATCACATGCGCCCCGAGTTCGTCACCCAGCTTGACGAGCGCGGCAAGACCCGTCTGTTCGACGGCCGCACCGGCGAGGAGTTCCGCGAACCCATTACCGTGGGTACGTCCTACATCCTCAAGCTCGGCCACATGGTCGACGACAAGATCCACGCCCGTTCGACCGGCCCTTACAGCCTGGTTACCCAGCAGCCGCTGGGCGGCAAGGCTCAGTTCGGCGGCCAGCGCTTCGGCGAGATGGAAGTTTGGGCACTGTACGCTTACGGTGCTTCCAACGTCCTGCAGGAGATCCTGACCGTCAAGTCCGACGATACCGTGGGCCGCGTCAAGACCTACGAGTCCATCGTCAAGGGCGAGAACGTTCCTGTCCCGGGTATCCCCGAGTCCTTCAAGGTTCTCGTCAAGGAGATCCGCTCCCTCGCACTGGACATCGAGCCCATGCACGATGCCGACGAGGACGCCTCCGTCCCTGTGACCGCCGAGGAGACCTCCGCTCTCGACGACCTGGCCGCGCTCGCCGGCGTTGACGCCGACGTCGAGGCCCAGGATGCCGAGACCGCCGAGGCACCCGAGGCTGTCGCCGCCACGACCACTGATAAGGAGTAGTTGACTGTGGCAGATTTCGAAGCTACTGATTTTGACTCGGTAAAGATCTCCCTTGCCTCCGCCGACCAGATCCGTTCCTGGTCGCACGGTGAGGTCAAGAAGCCGGAGACCATCAATTACCGTACCCTCAAGCCCGAGAAGGACGGCCTGTTCTGCGAGAAGATCTTCGGTCCCGCCAAGGACTGGGAGTGCTCCTGCGGCAAGTACAAGGGCATCCGCTTTAAGGGCATCGTCTGCGAGCGCTGCGGCGTCGAGGTCACCTCGGCCAAGGTGCGTCGCGACCGCATGGGCCACATCGAGCTCGCCGCTCCCGTGTCCCACATCTGGTACTTCAAGAGCCCCACGAGCTTCCCGATGAGCCGTATGCTCGACATCAAGTCCAAGGACCTCGAGAAGGTTCTGTACTTTGCCAGCTACATCATCACCGAGGTCGACTACGAGGCTCGCGAGGCCGACGCTGACGACCTGCGCGAGGAGCTCGCCGCCGATCTGGAAGAGATCGATGCCGAGTGCGCCCGCCAGATCGAGTCCCTCAAGGAGCAGGGCAACCCCGAGAACTTTGACGAGTTCTCCGACGAGGAGCCGCTGACCCCCGAGGAGATCGCCTCTGGCATCGTCGACATCGAGGAAGAGTGCAAGGACGAGAAGCAGCTCCGCACGGACGCCTTCAACGCCTTCATGAAGCTCACCGAGCGCGACCTCATCTCCGATGAGCCGCTGTTCCGCGAGATGACCCGCTACTACTCCATGTACTTTAAGGGTGGCATGGGTGCCGAGGCCGTCCGCGACCTGCTCGCTGCCATCGACCTCCCCTCCGAGGCCGAGAAGCTCAAGGCCATCATCGCCGACGAGGACTCCCAGAAGCAGAAGCGCGAGAAGGCCGTCAAGCGCCTCGAGGTCGTTGACGCCTTCCTGAAGGGCGGCAACAGCCCCGCGAACATGATCCTGGACGTCATCCCGGTCATTCCGCCCGATCTGCGCCCGATGGTCCAGCTCGACGGCGGCCGCTTTGCCGCGTCCGACCTCAACGACCTGTATCGTCGCGTGATCAACCGTAACAACCGACTCAAGCGCCTGCTCGACCTGGACGCCCCTGCGATCATCGTGAACAACGAGAAGCGCATGCTCCAGGAGTCCGTGGACGCCCTGTTCGACAACGGCCGTCGTGGTCGCCCGGTCTCTGGCCGTGGCGGTCGCCCGCTCAAGTCGCTCGCCGAGGCCCTCAAGGGCAAGCAGGGTCGTTTCCGTCAGAACCTGCTGGGCAAGCGTGTCGACTACTCCGGCCGTTCGGTAATCGTTACCGACCCCAAGCTGCTGCTGCACCAGTGCGGTCTGCCCAAGACCATGGCGCTGGAGCTCTTCAAGCCCTTCGTCATGAAGCGCCTGGTCGAGCTTGGCAAGGTCGAGAACATCAAGGGCGCCAAGCGCGCTATCGACCGCGGTGCCACCTTTGTGTGGGATATCCTCGAAGAGGTCATCGACGGCCGCGTCGTGCTGCTCAACCGTGCACCGACCCTGCACCGTCTGTCCATCCAGGCCTTTGAGCCGGTGCTGGTCGAGGGCAAGGCTATCCACCTGCACCCGCTGGTCTGCTCGCCCTTCAACGCCGACTTCGACGGCGACCAGATGTCTGTCCACGTGCCGCTGTCCAGCCAGGCTCAGGCCGAGGCTCGCGTGCTCATGCTCTCTGCGAACAACCTGCGCTCGCCGGCATCCGGCAAGCCGGTTAACATCCCTTCGCAGGACATGATCATCGGTGTGTACTACCTGACCCAGGTCCGCGAGGGTCTGCCGGGCGAGAACCACGTGTTCGCCAGCTTCGACGACGCGCTGCACGCCTATGACTGCCGTTCCGAGGTCGACATGCAGGCCAAGATCCAGGTTCGCGTGTCCGCTGCCGATGCCAACGTCATCAACGAGGACGGCACCCGTATCTTCCGCGTCAAGAACGGCAAGAATGAGTTCGTCGACTACGACGTCACCGGCAACAAGACCGCGCGCTTTGAGACCTCTATCGGCCGCATCATCTTCAACCGCCAGTGCCTGCCCGAAGACTACGAGTTCATGAACTACAAGATGGTCAAGGGCGACGTGGCCAAGCTGGTTGCCGACTGCTGCGATCGTTACCCCGAGGCCAAGGTCGGCCCGATCCTCGACGCCATCAAGTACTCCGGCTTCCACTACGCTACCCGCGCCGGCCTCACCATCTCGGTGTGGGACGCTCTCATCCCTGATGAGAAGCAGGAGCTGCTCGACCGCGCCCAGGCTAACGTCGACCAGATCAACGAGTACTTCGAGGAGGGCTTCATCAACGAGACGGAGCGCCACATCGAAGTCGTTAACGAGTGGACCGCTTGTACCGACAAGGTCGCAGCGCTCATGCTCGACTTGTTCGACGAGGAGAACCCGCTCTACATGATGGCCGACTCCGGCGCCCGTGGTTCTAAGACCCAGCTGCGTCAGCTCGGCGGCATGCGTGGCCTGATGGCAGACATGTCCGGCGAGACGATCGACCTTCCCATTAAGGCGAACTTCCGCGAGGGCCTGCTGCCGCTCGAGTACTTCATTTCGACCTACGGCGCCCGTAAGGGCCTGGTCGATACCGCATCCCACACCTCGGACTCTGGTTACCTGACCCGTCGTCTGGTCGACGTGGCCCAGGACGTCATCGTCCGCGAGGAGGACTGCGGTACGCACGAGGGCGTCACCTACAACCTCATCATCCCCGGCACCACTGACCTCAACACCGACCTCGTCGGCCGTTGCTTCATTGAGGACGTCGTGGCTCCCGATGGCACCGTGCTCTTTGAGCAGGACGGCTACATCGAGAAGGTCGCCGACATCCAGAAGATGGTCGATGCCGGCCTTAAGAAGGTCAAGCTTCGCGCGCTGCTCACCTGCCGCTCCAAGTACGGCGTGTGCCAGAAGTGCTACGGCTGGGATCTTTCCACCCGTCGTCCGGTCGCCATCGGTACCGCGGTCGGCATTATTGCCGCCCAGTCCATCGGCGAGCCCGGTACGCAGCTTACGATGCGTACCATTCACTCCGGCGGCGTCGCTGGCGTCGACGATATTACGCAGGGTCTGCCTACGGTCAGCCGTATGTTCGATATCGTCGGCAACGTCAACGAGAAGATCCTGGGTCGCGAGGCCGAGCTGGCTCCGTACTCCGGTCACCTCTCGATTAAGCCCGAGAAGTCCGAGTACGTGCTGACGCTCACCGACTCCGAGGATCACACCCGTGTCCTCGACGAGCGTCGCGTCCCCGCTTCGGTGCGCTTTATGCCCGAGATCGAGGATGGCTGCGAGGTTCGCGCCGGCGATCAGATCACCAAGGGCTTCGTCAACTTCCGCAACCTGCGCAAGCTGACCGACATCGAGTCGACGATGCACACCTTCGTCGAGAGCGTCAAGGACGTCTACACCAGCCAGGGCGTCGACCTGAACGACAAGCACATCGAGGTGCTCGCACGTCAGATGCTGCGTCGCGTTCAGATCACCAACCCCGGCGATTCCAAGTACCTGCTTGGTCAGTACGTCGACCGCTACGAGTTCGCCGACGAGGTCGAGCGCGTTGCCCGTCTGGGCGGTCAGGCCCCCGTGGCCGAGCCCGTCATCCTGGGTACGCTCAAGGTCGCGTCTAACATCGACTCCTGGCTGTCGAGTGCTTCGTTTATCCGTACCGCTGGCGTCCTTACCGAGGCTGCCATTGAGGGTAAGGTCGATCACCTGCTCGACCTTAAGTCCAACGTCATCGTCGGTAAGAAGATCCCGGCCGGTACCGGCCTCAAGCCGTACGCCAACGCCAAGCTGACGTATCGCACGGCCGACGGCTACGTGGACATCGACGGCCCGGCTTCGCCCAACGCCAAGTCGCTGCCCGAGTGGGCTCCGGTTGAGCTCAAGGACCTGGACGAGCAGCTCCCGCAGCAGCTCGACTGGGCCGGCTACGACGAGTTCGGTGGTGCTGACGGTTCGTTCACCCGCAACGGCCACACCATCTCCGCCGAGAAGGCTCGTCTGTACCTGTTCGACGACCTGGGCGTGTCGCAGCGCTGGACCAACAAGTTCAGCGAGGTCGGCATCGAGACGGTCGGCGACCTGGTCGGCAAGTCCGAGGAGGATCTGCTGCGCATCGATGGCATCGGTGCCAAGGCGATCGAGGAGCTCCGTGACGGCCTGGAGGCCCACGACCTGCTCTACATCCTCGAGAACAACGACGACGTTGCCGACGAGGAAGACCTCTCGCAGCTGCTGCAGATGGTCTTTAGCCCCGACGGTCCGGACGATATCCTGCTGGGTACCTCCGCTCCGACGCATCACGCCGACGCCGACGAGGAGCTCCTGGGCGCCCCGATCGACGACAAGAAGGCTCCCGCCAACGGTGTCATCAACGAGGACATGGCTTCTCTCGATGAGCTGCTCAATCAGCTCGTGGACACCGACGACGCCGAAGAGGCCAAGGACAACGACGAGGAGTAATTTCCTAGTACGTTAACCGTCCTTCCAAAGACCCGCTTCCCAACTGAACTGCCTCCCATTTCTTGGACATGAGAAATGGGAGGCTTTTGGAGTGGGTATGATGAATTGGACACCTAGTTAAGAGCGAAAGGTGTTCAAGATGACCCAAAGAAGAAAGCGATACGACAGGCAGTTCAAGGTCTCGGCGGCAAAGGTGGTCCTGTCCGGGGAAATGACGGTCAAAGGCCTATCGGAGGAACTCGGCATAAAGGATTCGACGCTGAGAAGATGGGCCCGCGAATACGAGGAGATGGGAGACGGCGCGTTCCCCGGAAACGGCTCCCCGAAGATCAACAAGGACTACGAGATCGTGAAGCTCAAGAAGAAGGTCGAGGAGCTCGAGCGCGAGAACGAGATACTAAAAAATTTCCGGGCCTTCTTGAGTCAAGACCATGCGTGAGGTTCGAGTTCCTCAAAGAGCATAGGGGCGAGATCGGCCCCATCAAGAAGGCATGCGGGCTGATGAAAGTCTCGAAATCCGGTTTCTACGAGTATCTCGGCCGGAAGAAGTCCGACGCCCAGATAGAGCGGGAGGCGATCGAAGGTTTCGTCGTCGAGGCCTTCGAGCGGCACAAGGGCCGTTACGGCTACCGGCGCATCAACCGCGAACTGCGAAAAAGCGGCATCGTCGTGAGCGAGAAGCGCGTGCTCCGCATCATGCAGAAGCTCGGACTTGCCGGAAAGGGCGCGACCCGAAAACACCGCATCCAGAAGAAGGTCGAGCCGGGAGACCCTCGGTTGAACCTGGTAGAGCGCGCTTTCACCGTGGGCGAGCGCAACAGGCTTTGGGTGGGCGACATCACCTACATACCCACAAGAGAAGGGTGGCTCTATCTCGCAGCCGTGATAGACGCCTTCTCCCGCAAGGTCGTGGGCTGGTCAATGTCCGAGCGCATCACCGAGAAGGTCGCGATCGACGCGATGGAGCAGGCGGTCGGCAGGGAGGGTCCGCCAGATGACGGCAGCCTCGTCTTCCATGACGATCAGGGCGCGCAGTACACCTCCCGTTCCTTCCAGCGGTGTCTGGACTCGCATGGCATAGTCCAGTCGGTATCAAGGCCCGGCACGCCGCTGGACAACGCGGTGGCCGAGTCGTTCTTCAAGACGCTGAAAAGGGAATTGGTGAAAGAGAGGAGCTATGGGACGAGGGACGAGGCCAAGCAGGACATCTTCAAGTACATAGAGCTCTATTACAATAGGGTGCGCATGCATTCCACCCTGGGCTACATGTCTCCAGTGGAATACGAGCGGCAATACGCTTGAGGATCCTTAAAAGAAAGTCCAGTTTATCCTTCCCACTCCAGCCTGGATGCGCCTAGGCGGTCCAGGAAATCGTCCGCACCGCTTTGCCATATTTTATTGTCTGAAAGACTATCACCCCAAAAGAAGCCAATGCGGCAATCAACATTTGAAGAAGTCCAGAAGAAAAAGTCTCCCCTTCGCGCAAGACCGCCGGAGAGCATGCTACGCGCAGTCGAATTTTTATAAACCGAGCACCGGAATCTAATGCGCACCCATAAACGCGCAACCATTGGCAAAGCTTCCATTCTTCCAGGACCACCGAACCAAGACGAAAGATAATTATTAGCTGCAACCGCTGCCAGATTGCCACCGTACTTCGATCAAGCATGTGCAACAAGGCCTGTACAGTTCACACCTTAATAGCCATCCCAGCAACGATAGCCATTCGGATATAAACAGGTTGATTCAGACAGTCCCGCCGAATAGGGAGTACCAACGTAGTAACAATAATATTGATAACTTCTCAGTCAGGAACCAAACGAAACCTCGGGACGCCAAGAACGCAATCACTGGTAGTACCCCGATACGCGTTCGCGGTCGAGCCCAGCGCGGACGCGCCCTCCGCCCACCCACCACCTTCCACTTGAACGCGAACGAGCATTTAAGCGATAGCGCACCCATTCCTGCCCCGTCCCTCCGATCCCCATCAGGGGCATCATCCTGGACGGAAATAGAACTAACAACGGTTCTTTAGTAGATTCAGATTCACTGGAACTAAATCACAACGGAGGAGTTCATGGATGCGACGCCACACGCCCGAAGCGATTTCGCACCACCATGCACGGCGTCACGGCGGCAGAACTACGCTAAACGAGGGGTCACCAAGGCGATATCCCCACGCTGTCCGCGCGACGTGCAAAAATCTTGCCCACGACCATGGGCACCGTTATGATTTAACTAAGGAGGAAACATGGAAAACCGGGACGAATTGAAATACAGCGCGATGGACATCGCCAAGTACGCCGTCAACAGGCAGTACAAGTCCAACAGGCCCATAAGCAACCTACAGCTCCAAAAAATACTCTACTTTTTACAGATTGTCTTCGCGAGCAAGACTGGCCACCTGCTGTTCGCCGATCAATTCGAGGCATGGCCTTATGGACCAGTAATCAGGGACGTCTATGTCAAATTCGCTGACTGCGGAGGCTACCCGATAAGGCGCGAATTCAATATCGCCATCGACGACCGAACCAAGCCGTTTCTGGACGCCGGTATTGACACACTCGCCAAAAAGTCCCCATGGGATCTCGTAAGGGTGTCCCATGCAGAAGGGTCACCATGGGACACCGTATACAATCTCGACGGCAAACACAAGGGCATTATCCCCAACAAGTTGATAATGCAGTGCGCACTCGGTGCGAACGTGAGGCGCCAGGATGGATAACCAAGCATACGAGACGGCGCTCGAGAGCTTCAGCGGAGTTCTAGAGATGCTCTCCGCCGGCATCAAGAAGTTGACAAAGACCCCGCTGGATGTTCCAGAAATAGCAGAAAACGATGACGATTCCAGAAAACGCGAAGCGTTACGACTCATGCTCAAATCGCTCGCCAGCGTAGACAACAAGTCGGCACTATCAACGGATGACATCGACAGGGCCTCCGACTTTTTCGCAAGGCTGTACGGAGGACGGGAGCCATATCGACACAGGTACGCCGACGTTTGCAACATCATCTTTAGCGAGATGGATCAATCCAACGGGGAGCTAGACGACGGCGTGCCGTACTCCGTCAACTGCCTTGCAGAGAGTATTCGAATTATTCACGAACACATGGTCGTCAATGGACAGAACGCACAAGCAAGAAGTGTCCTAAAGCTTGCTGACCACATTGACCTTGAGAAAACGAGACTGGGCCACTACATCAACCAGCAACAGGCCATGCGCGAATTCCAAGAAGCGGTTGCGGAAGCCAAGAGGGAAAGAATCGAAGTAGACCGTGAATTCACCGAACGACTCGAGAAGACAAGGATGGAGTACATCGCGGTTCTTGGCGTTTTCGCTGCAGTCGTGCTCGCGTTCAACGGAGGGGTCGGATTCTCCACATCATCCCTGAGCGCCCTCGGAATTGACAGCGGCATCAGAGCGCTCGTATTCCAAACGGCCCTGGTCGGATTCGTCCTCATCAACACGATATGCATTTTACTTGTATTCATCTGGAAGATGTCCTTCAGCCATCAGAAAATCGAACTGGGCAGATGGCCGAGAAATTGCCTCGTTGCAACCGAGTCAATTCTCTTCCTCATAATGCTAGCGGCCGTCGCGCTGAGCTATCCACCCATTAGGCAGCGGATAGGCCTATAAAACGTCGAAATCCTAATCGTCCTCAGCTGAATTGCTTCAGAAACTTGAGCACCCGAAATAGCGACAAGTTGTTACGTGCCAAGACGTTGATTACGCCGACGATGCGTGACATCGGGGGCAAGCCCCGCATGCGCTGTGAGGACGGTCCCAATTGTAATGCTCGATGAAGGAGTCGAGGGCCTCGGCCCTGGACTCCTTACTCTCCCAAGCGTGAGCGTACTGCCACTCCTGCGCGAGCGTCCGGTTCATGCGTACGAACTTTCCGTTCTGCCAGGACTCAAGGGCCTGGTGTACTTGTGCCTTGTGCCCCGGCCCTCGAGCAGCGTGTTGAAGTCGCGCGACCGGTACGCCGGCCCGTTGTCGCCATGTCCCGCTCGACCGCGACGCCAAGCCCATCGAAGAACTCCAGTGCCCGCTGCATGAACGCGCGGGCCGTGGCCTTCTTCTCGTCGGGCAGTCGCTCGGCGTAGGCCACCCCGCGTTAACGTCAATCAATTTTTAACCGATTCCGCCAATCGGCCGCGCCATCTCCGCCAACGCGAACTCACCGTTCGCACCAACGTAAATACGCCGGTTCCGCCTACCCCTCCCACCGCTTCTCAGCCGGCAGGTCCTTCAGCCAGCAGGACCTGCCGGCTATCTTTATCAGGTTGGCAGTAGTGGCAGACCCGGTCGGCGATGACACTCGCCGTAACCTCGTCCCCGAAGACCTTCGTCCAGCCGACTATCCCGACGTTGGTCGTGATCACGGTCGACCGCCGCTCGTAGCGGGCGTTCACAAGCTGGAAGAGCAAGTAGTAATCCAAATTTGATGAAGATATAGTATTAGACAAACAACTCCCATTAAAGTAAATTACATCTAATTATCTTTCGAAATGCCCCAGTAGATATAGCAATCGCCAACTCAGGAGCCTACTAGCACACGATTCAGCTGACAAACAAATGACTATACGGCACTATTAACGGATAACTAGCACTGTTCATCTACAGGAATATCCAGTTTATTCGCCGCGCAAATGCAAAGCTCTTTATCCTCTTGAGTCATCCTGCTCCCAAGAATAACTCGCGACGGCTTGCATGGGCGTTGTACATAATTCATCTCAAGCTCATCTGGCTCTGGTACAAGACGGGCACGATATTCGTTCTCCCACTCAAACGCACTGCCCTTTCTGTAAATTGCCCGTAGATCACTAAGCATGTCATCACTGCTCACATTAAGGCCAAGCATCCTAGCAGCAGTCCAAGCAATTTGAGGGTCGCAATTAAATGGTTTGTCATCATATAAAAGTGGCAATATTTCAGTACGCATTCCGTTACCTATATTGCAATTGCGAATAGCTTCTCTGTCGTAAGCAAGAACGAAACCCGCTTGGCTTTCGGAATATACATTCCACATATTCGAATCGCTGGGATTGTCCGTTAGGCACAAAATGCGACAACAATTTCGGCAGCTATTCTGATGAACTGGAACAACAAATCCTCCAACAAATAAGCGCAAGTTTTTAACAGCCGAGCGAAAAAGGCTAACTCTCCCCTCATCGGATAGTATCTCAAACTCATCTATTCTTGCTGGATTTAAAGGAACCCCCAGAACCCCTGAAACAAACGCAAGTCGTTTAAAATCAATTTGATTTATTATCTCTAACGCTTGTTCATCATCATTGAGATAACTTTCGATTTCATCTATACCATTCCAGTTATAGATCGGTACCGAGTCGCGCTGATCGCTGAAAACCCTTGGATGAGAAAATGTAACAGTTGCGTTTTCTAGGTCGGCAAAAGCGTATTCAGTTGGAGGCCGATAGCGGTAAAGCATTCGCGGAGCGAGAGAAGTCGATAGAGCTTCCAGCTCCTTCTCTGCGGAAACAATAGAAGCGTCATCGTTTTGCTTGGCAACGAGATTAGCCAGCGTCTCCCGATAAATATCTTTCTGTGTCAGGCTTAGCACCATACAATATCACTTCCCAATCTAGCTAAATTAGATGCAGTTGATTTAATCCAGTGCAAAAAAATGAATGCACATACGAAGCAGAAGTCATGTCTATCAACTACCAAAAAATGATTCCGATTGGAACGTGCCGGAAAACGTAAAAGCTGCAAACAATATATATAATAGCCTGAGATGACTAGAGATGAAAACATATAGCTATCAAGCAGCCTTATCCTCCGATGAAGACGCCAGCTATGACATCGAATTCCCCTCTCTATCAGGTAGCTTTACCAATGACGGGGCGCCGCAGAGGCTGCAGAAGCAGTCGAGCATGCAGAAAAGATTTATATGGGCGCGCCAATTAAAAAAGTCTCTGTTAAATAAGTTAATCCAACGCCATTGCCGTTCCTTCCAGTAACTCCAGTACAGTTGCAAGGTGCCCCTAGGTCATCTCGCACGCTCTTGTGCGTTCCGTTCGAAACTGCACCCCGAACGCATCGCACCCATGACTGTCGGTGCGCCTCGTCAGCCCGGTCAACGAGAGACATTTGAGGAAGCGGCTGAGCATGCGCGAGCTCACCGCGCAGAACGGATTTCGATTCGGGCACACTCGCTTACACGGACTCCCCGCCCGAACACCGACTCCACGCCCAAGCCAACAACGGCATCGACCGGATTAACTACAATGTCAGGCAAAGGGTAAGGTTCGCCACCACCTTCATCGATGGAAACTCGGCCTCATGCTCGTCACAGCAAGGCTCGTGCGCACCGTTGAGCACGAGCGGATAAAGAGGAGATATCTGGAAATGACAAAGTCGGAAGAGATGGACGAACTGAAAACAAGAATAAGGGCTAGGGTATCGGACAGAGCGAGACTAGCTCAATCAATTATCGAAAGAATCTTGGTGGCACCTACAACCACTCGGAGAATTAAAGTATTTAAAAGATCGCATTAATTTGAGGAAATGCAGTCATCAGGTCAGAAAAGTAAAGTAGTAGCAATGCAAGCGCTGAATATGCAGGGAGCGAATCAAAATTGAAAGATAAAAACACCACAATCCCCTTTGGAGCCGATGAAATTATGTACTCATTCCTCAAATCAAACGGTGCTCCCTTAACAGATAGCGAATTGAAAAGGATAAAACATACTGAATCACTGAAGGATTTAATGGCCCTTGGCTATATTCGACATGAGCACTCAAACGCTTTCCTGACATTGCAAGGCAGAATGGCTCTTCGAAAATTTGACGAAGAACATAAGAGTAAATCCAACAAAGAATCCGCAAACGTATTCAGTATTATCATCAGTGTACTGGCAATTTTAGTATCTATTCTAAACACGGTTGTGGGATTAGTTAAAAACGACGCATCCGTCAATTATACCTCGATCAATTTATTCACTAATATGCTTAGCGCACTTGAAGTACTGCTAATCGGATTTTTTATCGCTGAAATTTTATTACCCTCGGTAAAGTACTTTAGATTCCACCCTGTAGCTCGATACTTATCTGGAACCATGATGGCAGCGGTACTTTTTATATTCTTTTATTTTTCAACGCTTTAGTTAGCAGATGGTACCCCATCCACCCTAAGCTGAGAAAGGCTTTCGCGGACCTCAGCGCATGGCACATCACTTTTGTGGTCAGGTCTAACCTCTCGTGGGCCCTGTTAACCCGGAAAAGGTGAACGTGCCAGTCAAGGTAGGCCTGCAGTTTCTTGGGAAACATTCTCGTGAAGCACCCTGGGAAGTGTCTTAGCTACTTTCCGCCAAAGGCGTGATGGGTTTCGTTTGCTGTGAAAAATAAGAAAACAGGCGCTCTTAAGAGCGTGGCCCCTACTTCCTTTCAAGGAGAAAACAATATAACTAGAACGATTTCGCAGGCGACAGGCAACTAAGCCGTATCACAATGTTAGCGCCGGGCGATTTTAGCCGCTAATAGTCAAACTATTTTGACCAATCCCGGTCACCGAATAATGGCCACCGTGCCTCCCCGCCGCCACTACGCTGGTGGTGCCAACACGCCGGCGTTAGGAGGACCATTGAGGTGAACGAGAGACACGATGACCTACAGGAGATTATAGACGCCGCGCTCCGGGAGATGGCCGCGGAGAAGGGCGACGGGTTCGACCCGCAGGCATGCAACCTCGCTGAGTTCTGCAGGAGGACGGGGCTCACCCGCTCCCGCGCGAGGACGGTCAGGGCCCACGGGTTCAGGGCCCTGCCCCACGGGAACAGCGGGAGGAGGGCCGCGCCGGGCGTGCTTGCCGGCCACACCGGCCTGGTGGACGACCTCCTGCGGAAGGGCGTCACCAACTCGCAGGTGATATTCGAGCGGCTGCTCGGCCAGGGCTACGCCGGCGGCCTCACGACGGTGAAGACCTACATCGCCGCGCACCGGGACCTCGTGCCCGCGAAGAGGCTGCAGGCGGCCCCGCA
>CAJMPF010000005.1 GCA_905215195.1 uncultured bacterium
AGAGGGAAAGGTATTTCCCCGCCCTGCGCTCCGGCGTTGGGTCGTCGCGTGCTCGTTACTGAAAAGCTGATTAGAAGTTTGTGTGCCGCCCCTTTTGGGGCGGCACTTTTTGTGTGGGGTCCCGGTCTTCACAATTTCCGTCAAGCTTTTGGTTAGGTTTTGGTCGGTTGGCGTAAGGGCGGAAGGGCAAAAGATCATTCGATAAAAAAGCTCAGAGAAAGTGCTGGTTGAGGAGTTGTTGAGCTTTTCGACAGTTTTCTGACTATAGAATCTTTGCGGCTATTGCCGCGGATTTCGTTGCCGCGGCCGCGATGGTGCGTGATGCTGGGCGTAAGCGTCGAATGCTCCGATTTTGGAGGCCAGCATGGATCTGTTTCTTGAGACTCCGCAGCAACAAGCTGAGCGCATGCTGCGTCAGCAGCAACGACTCATGGAGATGCAAATGCAGGGGGGCGGCAGCCCAGCCCCCTGCGCAAAATGCCACGCCTGCGGTTTCGCCTGCGGTCGAATCGGCACCAGAGGCCTATTCCGTACAGCAAGATTCATATGCGCAGGAGCTCGCGTTCGACAAGCGTCGTGCGCGTCGTCGCCGCGTGGGCCAGCGCCTGCGCACGTTGGCGATGATTGTGCTCATCCCGCTGGGGCTTGCGGCCATCTTTCTGGCGTCGTATGCCCTCACGTGCATCCTCAACGGCGCATCGCCCAACGAGGTGCTCCAACATCTAGCGGCCCTGGGCCAGCGCCTAGGTGACGTCATAACAACCATCCGCACCGGCTGGGAGAGCTAGCGTTTTAGCGTCCGCGGCTCTAAGAGAAATTTGTCTGCAAGGCAGTGAGTGATCCGTGTGCGTGGCAGGGTAAGATTGATCGCGGTTTTGATTGGTGCTCGATTGGGTTTGTTGGACGGAGTTTATGTCTGCTATTGATATTGTGCTTGTTGTGATCGCTTTGGTGGCGGTGGGGGTTGCTGTGGCTTGCGCCCTCCAGCTCAAGAGCCTGCGTGCCGAGTTGCGGGAGCGTGGCGACAGTAGCGCGGAAACGCTGGCAGCACTCGAGCAGGCCAACAACGCGCTCGATGCCCTGAACGTCGCGCTGGCCGAAACTCGCCGCACGGCCAATGCCATCGCGCAGCAGCAGACGACAGATGCGGCCGTGGAGCAGCAACGTTACCTGACCATCGCACGTGAGTTTTCGCAAGCTGGTGACCGGATGGATGACCTGCGCCGCGAGACGGCCCAACAGCTCGGCACCAATCGCGAGGGCATCGAGCATCGCCTGGACAAGGTGCGCGAGACGGTCGATGCTCAGCTGGGCGCCATCCGCAAAGACAACAACGTGCAGCTCGATCAAATGCGTGCGACGGTGGACGAGAAGCTCTCCCGCACGCTCAACGATCGCCTGTCGGCATCGTTTAAGCAGGTGAGCGACCAGCTCGAGGCCGTGTACAAGGGCCTGGGCGACATGCAATCCATCGCCACCGGCGTGGGCGATCTTAAGCGCGTGCTGGGCAATGTGAAGGCGCGCGGTATTTTGGGCGAGGTGCAGTTGGGTGCGATCCTGACGGACATCCTCACACCCGACCAGTATCTGGAAAACGTTGCCACCAGGCCCGGGGCCTCGGAGCGTGTTGAGTTTGCCGTCAAGCTGCCGGTGGACGAGGGCGACCCCGTGCTGCTGCCGATTGACTCCAAGTTTCCGGGCGACGCGTACGAGCACTTGCTCGACGCGCAGGAGTCGGGCGATGCGGAGACCGTGGCGGCTGCGCGCAAGACGCTCGACACCATGGTCAAGCGCGAGGCCAAGGACATCTGCGAAAAGTACCTGAGTGTGCCGGCAACGACCAACTTTGGCATTATGTTCGTTCCGTTTGAGGGACTGTACGCCGAGGTCGTCAGCCGCCCCGGGCTTATCGAGACCCTGGGCCGCGACTATCACGTCAACGTTGCCGGTCCCAGCACCATGGCGGCCATCCTCAACAGTCTGCAGATGAGCTATCAGACGTTTAAGTTGCAAAAACGTACCGACGACGTGCTGCGCGTGCTCTCCGCCGTCAAGGCCGAGCTGCCGCGCTATCAAAAGGCGCTGCGCCGCGCCCAGCAGCAGATCGAGACCGCGGGCAAAACGGTCGAGGGCATCATCACCACGCGCACCAACGTCATGGAGCGCAAGCTCAAGGACATCGACGCCCTGGAAGATGCCGAGGAGGCCGACGAGATCTTGGGGCTTACGTCTGCGAGCCTGCTCGCAGACCAAAAAGACGAGGACTAGCTTCATCTGACGGCGGGGCGCCTGCGCAAGCGCGGGGCGCGGGCGCTTTTCGCGTCGCACTTGCCTGAAGTGCGCTTTAGTGTGCAACAATGGCGTTTCGCCCTATCAGACGCGAAAGGAAGCCCATGTCTCAGAGAAACACCAGTCCGCTCAAACGCTCCACCGTGCGTCGTACGCTGCAGCGTTTTTGGGACGTCACGCGCACACAACCGCTGATTGTCTTTCTCTCGGTGTTCTCGTCGGCGGGCTACATCTTTTTGCTCACGTTTGCCAACACCTACGTGATGGCCCTTATCGTTGACCGCGTTCAGGCCGGCCCCGTGGCGGGTGACCAGGTGTTTGAGGTCTTTGGCCCTTACATTCTGGCGCTGGTGCTCGTTAACCTAGTGGGCCAAATCCTCTCCAAGCTGCAGGACTACACCGTCTACAAGCTCGAGATTGCGGGCAACTACCACTTGGCGCGCCTGTGCTTTGACACGCTCTCCAATCAATCCATGACATTCCACACCAGCCGCTTTGGCGGATCGCTTGTGAGCCAGACGAGCCGTTTTATGAGCGGCTACACGGGTCTGGTCGACGTGACGGTGTATTCGCTCATCCCCACCATCACCTCGGTCATCTGCACCGTGGCCGCACTCGCCCCGGTGGTGCCGACGTTTACCGTGATCCTGGTGTGCATCATGGTCGTCTACATCGCGTTTGTCTGGCTTATGTACAAGCGCATCATGCCGCTTTCGGCCGCGACGTCCGCCGCGCAGAACAAACTCTCGGGCGTGCTCTCCGACGCGGTCACGAACATCTTGGCCGTCAAGACCTGCGGGCGCGAGGACCTTGAACGCGATTTGTTCGACGCCGCCGATCGTGCCGCGCGCGACGCCGAGACGGTCTCGATGCACGCCATGATGCAGCGCAACTTTACGACCTCGGGCCTTATCGTCATCACCATGGCCGTGGTGAGCGTGTTTGTCGCGGGCGGCAACGCGTGGTTTGGCATCTCGGCCGGCTCGCTCGTCATGATCTTTACCTACACCTATAACCTCACCATGCGCCTGAACTACGTAAGCTCCATGATGCAGCGCATCAACCGCGCTTTGGGCGATGCGGCCGAGATGACGCGCGTGCTGGACGAGCCACGTTTGGTGGCAGATGACCCGGACGCCCCTGAGCTCAAAGTGACCGAGGGCGCGATTGATTTTGAGCACCTGAGCTTTGCGTACCGTGACGCTGCGGCGGGCGAGAGCGTGTTCGATGACCTGACACTTCATGTGGCGGCGGGCCAGCGCGTGGGCCTGGTGGGCAAATCGGGTTCGGGTAAGACGACGCTCACCAAGCTGCTGCTGCGCCTGGACGATGTTCAGGGCGGCCGCGTGCTCGTGGACGGTCAGGATGTCTCGCGCTGTACGCAGCAGAGCCTGCGCCGCCAGGTTGCCTACGTGCCGCAGGAGGCGCTGCTGTTCCACCGCTCCATTCGAGAGAATATTGCCTACGGCCGCCCCGACGCCACTGATGAGCAGATTCGCGAGGCCGCGCGCCTGGCCAACGCCCTGGAGTTTATCGACCGCTTGCCCCGTGGCTTTGACACCATGGTGGGCGAGCGCGGCGTCAAGCTCTCGGGCGGCCAGCGTCAGCGCGTGGCTATCGCCCGCGCCATCCTAACCGACGCGCCGATTCTGGTGCTCGACGAGGCGACCTCTGCCCTCGACAGCGAGTCCGAGGCGCTGGTGCAGGAGGCGCTCGAAAACCTGATGCGTGGACGTACCTCCATTGTGGTGGCGCACCGCCTGTCCACCGTGGCGGCGCTCGACCGCATTGTGGTGCTGGCCGATGGCGAGATCGTCGAGGACGGCACGCATGCGCAGCTCGTCGAGGCGGGTGGCGAGTACGCGAGCCTGTGGAGCCGTCAGACCGGCGCATTCTTGGAGGCGTAAGCGTCTCGGACGTGGGACAATTGTGCCCATAAGTTTATTGTGCCGTTGAGCCGAGGAGTCGTTATGCCACGCGAGACCAATGCCGCCAAGCGCGAGCGCGCCGTTGAGGTGTGTGAGCGCCTCAACCGTCGCTATGGCCCGGTCGAGTGCTTTTTGGACCACGAGAATCCCTTCCGCCTGCTGATCGCGGTGCTGCTCTCGGCGCAAACGACCGATGCGCAGGTCAACAAGGTGACGCCGCGGCTGTTTGCCCAGTGGCCCACGCCCGAGGCCATGGCCGGGGCGAGCGTGGCTGACGTGGCAGACACCATCAAGTCACTCGGCTTCTACAAGAGCAAAGCCAAGCATGCCGTCGAGGCCGCGCAGATGATCGTCGCCGACTATGGCGGCGAGGTGCCGGCCGACATGAAGGAACTCGTGAAGCTGCCGGGCGTGGGACGCAAGACGGCGAACATCGTGCTCAACGTGGGGTATGGCATCGTGGAGGGCATTGCGGTGGACACGCATGTCAACCGCATTGCGCACCGCCTGATGCTGAGTCCCAAGACGCATGCAAAGGAGCCGCTCAAGACCGAGCAGGATTTGCTCAAGATTTTGCCGCACGAGTATTGGGAGTCGGTTAACCATCAGTGGATCACCTTCGGTCGCGAGATCTGCGACGCCCGCAAACCCAAGTGTGACGAGTGCCCGCTGGCAGATTTGTGCCCCAGCGTGCGCGTAGCGGGGTAGGGCGGAACGCATCTTCGTCTGGCGTTTTTTGCGGGGCTGGGTTTGCCCTTGAGCCGGAGTCCTCTCCATGCGCTACCATGACAGACAATGTATTTGACGTACGACCCGCCGAGCTTGCCCCGGCGGGCTTTTGGCGTTGCAATGCCGGAGGAACAGCATGCTCATTCACCGTATAGCCGCGCAGCTCTACACTGCCGAGGCGCTGCAGACCGTCGAGGCCGGACTCGATGCCGGCGAGGACGTGACGCTGGCTGTGTCGCAGTCGGGCCGCACGCTTATGGCGGCCGCCCAGTTTGCGCGCCGCCCGCGTCCCACGGTCTACATTGTGAGTGGCGAGGATGCGGCCGATTGCGCCGCGCGCAGCCTTGCCGCCTACGTGGGCCTAGCGCACGTGTGCCGTTTTCCCGAGCGCAAGGACTATCCGTGGCGCGAGCAGGCGCCCGACGATGCCGTGGTGGCGCAGCGCTGCGAGGCACTGGGACGCATCGTGCGCGGAGACAATTGCATCATGGTCGCCTCGGCTCGCGCGCTGCTGCGTTGTGTGCCGCCGGTCGAGAGCCACTATTGGGAGTCCACGACCTTTGCGGTGGGCGAGGAGATTCCCTTTGACGAGGTGCCGCAGCGCCTGGTGGGCATGGGCTACACCAATGCCGGTGCCGCCGATGCGCCCGGTCTGTTCCGCGTGCACGGTGACACCGTCGAGGTGTTTCCCGCGCAGGAAAAGGCGCCCGTGCGCATTGAGTTTTTCGGCGATGAGATTGACCGCATCCGCCGTATGGTGAGCTCCACGGGCCAAACCATCGGCAACGAGGACAGTATCGAGATCTTCCCCTGCCGCGAGCTGGCGCTTACCGACGATGCCGTCCACAACATGCACGTGGCGCTCTACCGTGCCAGCCAGGACGACAGCAAGCTGGCGGCGCTGCTCGAGATGGTGGATACGCGCATCGTCACGCCCGAGCTCGACCGCTTTTTGCCGGTGATGTACGGCCAGACCGTAAGCCCGTTGGCGCACGTGAGCGGCAAGGCACTCGTGGTTCTGTCCGAGCCGCGCTCGCTGTTCGACGACTGCCTGCGCGCCTACGAGGATATTGAGGCCCGTGCCGGCGAGGCAGGGATTGACCGCCTGGATGGTCTGTACGTGCGCGCCCAACAGCTCGATTTTGGTGCCCAGCAGCGCCTGAACTACGTGAGCCTCATCCGTGCCGGCGGTGCGGTGACGGCCGAGCTCAAGATTGAGCAGCCGGCCATCGCAGGTTCGGACAACCGTTTTATGACGCGCATCCAGGAAGTCGTGGGCAAGCGCTATGCCTGCGTGTTTGCCATTCCCGACCGCGGCGCGCGCGAGTCGATGGAGCTCACCTTTGGCGACGAGGGCATAACCTTTGAGGAGTCACTGACGGCCGCGCCCGAAAACGCCGACGCCATCGGCGACCGCGTGCGCGTGGCAGCGGCGGATTCCGCCGACCGTGCCGCACGCCAGGAGGCCCATGCTTCCATTCGCGAGCGTAAGGCCGACGCGCTTAACGCCCGCTCGCTCGAGGCGGGCGCGGCCCAGGCTGCCGCCATCAGGTTCACCGAGTCGTCCTCGCTCACGGCGGCCACGGCGTCGCAGTTGTCGATGCCGCCCTGCCGCAGGGCGTGGTGGTGCCCGATGCCAACCTGGCCGTGTTTTCGATCGCCGACCTCAACGCCCGCATGGACGCCAACCGCGCGCGCAGCCGCCGCAAGGTGGACATTACGCAGATCACGTTCCCGTTTAAGCCGGGCGATTACGTGGTGCACGCCACCCACGGCATCGCGCTCTTTAGCGAGATCGCGCGCCAGGAAGTGGGCGGCAAGGAGCGCGACTACTTTTTGCTGGAATATGCCGACGGCGACAAGCTCTACGTGCCGCTCGAGCAGGTCGACCGCATCACACGCTATGTTGGCCCCGACGGCGACAAGCCGCGCCTGACCAGGCTCAATACCGCCGACTGGACGCGTGCCACCAACAAGGCACGCAAGAACGCCAAAAAGCTGGCGTTTGACCTGGTCGACCTGTATACGCGCCGCTCGTCGATTACCGGTATCGCCTGTCCGCCCGATACGCCCGAGCAGATCGAGATGGAGGAGAGCTTCCCCTACGACGAGACGCGCGACCAGCTGGAGGCTATCGCCGACATCAAGGCCGACATGGAGGCGCCCAAGCCCATGGATCGCCTGCTCTGCGGCGACGTGGGCTTTGGCAAGACCGAGGTCGCCCTGCGCGCGGCGTTTAAGTGTGTGGACTCCGGCCGTCAGGTCATGGTGCTCTGTCCCACGACCATTCTGGCCCAGCAGCACTACGAGACCTTCTTCGAGCGCTTTGCCCCGTTTGGCCTCGAGGTCGAGGTGCTCAGCCGCTTCCGCACGCCGGCGCAGCAGAAGCGTGCGCTCAAGGCGTTTGCCGAGGGCACGATCGACGTGCTTATCGGCACGCACCGCCTGCTTTCGGCCGATGTGAACCCCAAGAACCTGGGCTTGGTGATCATCGACGAGGAACAGCGCTTTGGCGTGCAGCACAAGGAGCAGCTCAAAAACCTGCGCGAGCAAATCGACGTGCTCACGCTTTCGGCAACGCCGATTCCGCGAACCATGCAGATGGCCACGAGCGGCGTGCGCGACATGAGCCTGATTACCACGCCGCCGACCGGGCGTCGTCCCGTGATCGTGCACGTGGGGGAGTACGACCCCGACGTGGTGAGCGCGGCGATTCGCCTGGAGGTGGGTCGCGGCGGCCAGGTGTACTACGTGTCCAACCGCGTCAAGACCATCGACGACGCCGTGGCGCGCGTGCACGAGGCCGCGCCCGAGGCGCGCGTGGGTGTGGCACACGGCAAGATGAGCCCGCGCGAGGTCGAGGACGTGATGATCGAGTTCGCGACCAAAAAGATCGACGTGCTCATCGCCACGACCATCGTGGAGAGCGGCATCGACAACGCGACCGCCAACACGCTGATCATCGAGGACTCGCAGCGCTTGGGCCTGGCACAGCTCTACCAGCTCAAGGGCCGTGTGGGCCGCTCTGCCACGCAGGCCTACGCGTACTTTATGTTCCCGGGCGAGCTGCCGCTCACCGAGGAGGCCACGGCGCGCCTGACCGCACTTTCCGAGTTCCAGGACCTGGGCAGCGGCATGCGCATCGCCATGCGCGACCTGGAGATTCGCGGCGCCGGCTCGCTTATGGGCGCCGAGCAGCATGGCAACCTGTCGAGCGTGGGCTTTGACCTGTTTACGCAGATGCTGGGCCAGGCTGTGGCCGAGGCGCGCGGCGATGACGATGCCGGCGTGGAGGCGGCGAGCATGGGCATCAACCTGCCGGCCGACTACTTCTTGTCCGAGGAGTACCTGCCGGCGGTGGACCAGCGCGTGCTCGTGTACCGTAAGCTCGCAGCGGCCGAGGACCTGGAGAGCATCGATGAGGTGCAGGAGGAGACCGAGGCTGCGCATGGCGAGCTGCCGCTGGCGGGACTCAACCTGTTCAATCGCGCACGAATCCGCATTCGCGGCGAGCGCCTGGGGCTCGAGAGCGTCACACTCAGCGGTGGCCGCATTACGTTTTTGGGCGTCGACGTGCCCAAGAAGGTGGCCTATGAGCTTAAGACTCGCTATGGCGCGGTGAACTTCCCCAAGAGCCGCAAGCTGTCGGTGCCCTACAAGGCGGGCGCCGGCGCGGGCAGCGGCCTGGGTCGCGGCCTCGACGCCAACGACGGCACCGGCCCGGTGGCCGCGGCGCTCATGCTGCTGCAGCAGTTGGGTGCTAGCGACGACGACTAGCGGGTCGACGCTGCAAACGCTCCATTTGGGCAATCTGACCCTCACTCGTCGGTCGCGTACGCAAGTACGCTTCCCTCCTCCTTCGGGCCACCTTGCCACAAATGGAACGTTTTCGCTCACTTATGCTCAACCTGTAAGGGTATTTATGGGACAAAGCTATCTTTGCCCCACCACGTTGCGGGTCGACCCTTCGCCCGACCGAAAGGAAAGCATGTTCGGATACATCTATAAGAAAGATGTCGCCATTATCGCGGTTGTCCTGTGCCTTTGTCTGGGCGTGGGCAGTTTCTTCGATTATCAGATCTCGAGCGCGCTGTTCAACGCCGGCAGCATGTACGGCCGCTTTATCGAGGCCGCCGGCGAGCTGCCGTTTGAGCTGACGGCGAGCGTCGCGGGCGTTATGCTCGTACGCGCGATGCGTCCCGACTCCAGGGGGAGCAAATGGCTTGCCGTGCTCGGCATCCTCGTCAACGTTGGCCTGGCCGGCTACGAGATTGTTTCGTCCCTGCGGGTTGGCGGTAAACTCATCGCAGCTCAGTTGGTGCTGACGTTTGTGCTGGTCATCGCCGCCAACCTTATCATCTATCGCCTCACGCGCACGACCGAGCCCGATGAGCTCACGCGCTGGGCGTTGATGGTGCTTGCCGTGTGGGTCGCTCAGGCCATTATCCTCAACGTCATTGTTAAGCCGTTGTGGTCGCGCCCGCGCATGCGCGTGATCGAGGTCACGCCGGGGCTCAATTTTCAGCCGTGGTGGGTGATTGGCAACCCCGACAAGTGGAGCTATATCGCCGCCGGCGTAATCAAGGACGGCTTTAAGTCGTTCGCGAGTGGACACACCGCGCATGCGGCGATTGGCCTGATGCTCGCCGGGCTTCCCGCAGCGGCCTTTAAGGAAAAGCCGTCGCACCGCCGGGTGGTCTTTTGGACGGCGGCTGTGGTCGCGGCGCTCGTCGCCTTTGGCCGTATCGTGATCGGGGCGCACTTTTTGAGCGACGTGAGCTGCGGCTTTGCCCTGGTGCTGGCGCTTGAGTGTCTCGCCGCGCGCATTGCCTATCCCAACGGCGTACAATAGCTCCGTTTGAATCATCTGGCCGATACCCGGTAAGAGAGGATTGCCATGCTCGCGTTCAACAACGATTATTCCCACGGCGCACACCCGGCAGTGCTGCAGGCGCTCGTCGACACCAATATGGAGCCGCAGCCCGGCTACGGTACCGATGCGCACACCGAGCGTGCCAAGCAGCTTATCCGCGAGGCCTGTCAGGCTCCCGATGCCGACGTGTTTTTTCTGGTAGGCGGCACGCAGGCCAACGCGACGGTGATCGACATGCTGCTCGCGCCGTACGAGGGCGTCGTTGCCGCCGAGACCGGCCATGTCGCCTGTCACGAGGCGGGCGCCATCGAGTTTGGCGGCCACAAGGTGCTCACCATCCCCGGCTACGAGGGCAAGATGCACACCGAGGACCTCGAGAACTATATCCAGGTGTTCTACGAAAACGAGAGCTACGAGCACACGGTGTTCCCGGGCGCCGTGTACGTGAGCTTGTCGACCGAGTACGGCACGCTGTACTCCAAGGCCGAGCTCGCGGCGATTCACGCGGTGTGCCAGAAGCGCGAGATTCCGCTGTTTGTGGACGGTGCTCGCCTGGCCTATGCGCTGGCGGCCGATGAGTGCGACATTACCCTGCCCGAGCTGGCGCAGCTGTGCGACGTGTTCTACATCGGCGGCACCAAGTGCGGCGCGCTCTGCGGCGAGGCCGTGGTGTTCTGCGGCATGCACGCCCCGGCGCACCCCATTCCGCGTATTAAGCAGCACGGCGCGCTGTTGGCCAAGGGCCGCCTGACGGGCGTGCAGTTTGAGGCGCTCTTTACTGACGGCCTGTATTTTGAGATTGGCCGTCAGGCGATCGAAACCGCTCAGGCGCTTCGTCGCGTGCTGCACGAGCACGGCTACCGGTTCTTCTTGGAGACGCCGACCAACCAGCAGTTCGTGATTCTGCCCAACGAGGACATGGCGCGCATTCGCGAGCATGCCTCGATCGAGTACTGGGAAAAGTACGACGAGACCCACACGGTGGTGCGCTTTTGCACCAGCTGGGCCACGACGCAGGAGGATATCGACGCGCTGGCGGCTGTCCTGTAGCCTGATGTAATGACGAGGGCCACCCTGCGCCGGGTTTGGCGCAGGGTGGCCTTTGCTTTTGGGGAGAAGGGTTGTATGACCGAGATGTTCGAGCCGACGATTCGCCTGGCGACGCCCGATGATGCGCCGGCGTTGCTTGCCATCTATGAGCCGTATGTGCGCCAGACGGCGATTACCTGCGAATACGAGGTGCCGAGCGTTGAGGAGTTCGCCGGGCGCATCGAGCGTACGCTCAAGCGCTATCCGTATCTGGTGATGGAACTGGACGGGCGTCCGGTAGGTTATGCCTATGTGAGTCCGCTCAACAGCCGCGAGGCATATGACTGGTCGGTCGAGACGTCGATCTATCTGGCGCGCGATGTGCGCCACGGCGGGCTGGGCCGCAAGCTGCACGATGCGCTCAAGCAATGCCTGATTGCGATGGGCATCACCAACATGTGCGCGCTCATTGCCGTGCCGCACGACAAGGACGACGAGTATCTAACGCACAACAGTCAGGATTTCCATGCCCATATGGGCTACCGCCTGGTGGGCGCCTTCGATCGCTGTGCCCAAAAGTTCGGCCGCTGGTACGACATGTGCTGGATGGAGTTGGTCCTGGCCGAGCGCACGCCCAACCAACCCAAGCCAACCTGGTTCCCCGACCTCCCCAAACCTACCATTTAGGGACAGGTTTATTTTGGCAGGTTAGCCGATTGGTTCGGTGTATTTGGCGCGGTCGGTGCGTTGGATGCGCTTAGAGACATGGAGCGGTCGGCCGTCGGTGTCGTAGACGTAGTCGGTGATTAGGATCAGCGCCTGCCCGCGCTCGACGTTGAGCAAAAACGCCTCGTTTTGCGAGGCATAGCACACCTCAAAGGTCTTATGTCCCTGTGCTGGCGCGCGATGGAATTCTTGGCGCAGCGTCGCGTAGAGCGAACCGTTGATATCGCGATCGATGAGCGTCTCGAAGCTTGGCGGCAGGTAGGTGGTCTCCAAGCACAGTGGCGCATCGTCCAGATAACGCAGGCGGACAAGTTTGACGAGCTTGCTGCCCACGGCGGCGTCAAAGAACTTAGCTATGCTGCCGGCCGCCTTGGCAAAGCCCGAGTCTACGGTGCGCGTGGTGGGCTTCATGCCCTGGCCTTCGACCTGCTTGGTATAGCTCGAAAACACCAGGTTGTTCTCGTGGAGCGCGGGCGTGTCGGCCACAAAGGCGCCGCGCCCGCGCTCGGTTCGAACCAGACCCTCATCAACGAGCACCTTAAGGGCATGGCGCACGGTGCTGCGCGACAGCCCCGATTCGTCCATGAGCTCCATCTCGGACGGCAGCCTGTCTTCGCGTGCGTAGATGCCGGCGGCGATGCGGTCGCGAAGCGTACCCGCCAAGCGCTCGTATTGGCTCAGTTTCTTTTTAGATGAAGCGTTCATGCGATCAGCCTGTATCTAACTTGTATGCTTACCGAACAAAGCATGTATCCAACATGACAATAAAACCGCTGGTAACGGATTGCCGAAAACCTTACCAACAAAATTTCTAGGACAAATATAGCATACAACTAGTCGACATAACCAAAACATGTATGTAACTTGTATGCCATCGAGAGCATCAAACGAGAAGAAAGGCTGATGCACGATGACTACTCAGGAACAGGTTAAGGATGTCGTCTCCCAGGTTTTGGTTGACAAGGCAGACAAGGGCGGCATCAAGCGCGTCGTGTGGATTGGCGCCGGCGGATCCAACGGCGGCAACTATCCTGCCCAGTACTTTATGGAGCACGAGGCCACGCAGGTCGTGAGCTCCAGCTACACCAGCAACGAATTCGTGCACGCAACCCCGGCCTACGTCAACGAGAACACCCTGGCCGTCGTCGTGTCCATGCGCGGCACCAAGGAGACCATCGTCGCCGCCCAGGTCGCCAAGGACCACGGCGCCAGCACCATCGCCATCTATGTTGACGAGTCCGGCCTCACCGAGGTCTGCGACTACAAGATCCAGTATGACAGCCTGGCCGTCGACGAGTCCTGCATGGGCCGCACCAACTCCGCCGTCGTGACCATGATCGCCATGGAGCTTACGCAGCAGACCGAGGGCTATGCCGAGTACGAGACCGCTATGGCCGCGTTCGACTTGGTCGACCCCATCTATCGCAAGGCCGTCGAGTACACCCGTCCGCTCGCTGCCAAGTGGGCCGAGCAGAACGCCGACAAGCCCTGCATCAACGTGATGGCTCAGGGCCCGCTCTTTGGTGCCGCCTACGTCTTTAGCATCTGCAACGTGCAGGAGATGCTGCAGATCGACTCCTGCACCATCAACACCTGCGACTTCTTCCACGGCCCCTTCGAGATCCTGGACAAGCGCACCTCGCTGTTCCAGCTCATCAGCGTCGGCCGCAGCCGCTGCAACGACGAGCGCGGTATCCGCTTCGTCAACCAGTACGGTGGCGAGCGCGTCTATCAGCTCGACGCCAAGGAGCTCGGCCTCAACGACATCAAGGACAGCGTGAGTGAGTACTTCAACCACCTGATCTTTGCCCCAATCCTCAACAACGTGTACATGCGTGCGCTCTCTGTCGTCACCCACAAGGACTACATGACGCGCCGCTACATGTGGAAGCTTGAGTATTAGTTACGCGGTTTTACCAAACCGCGTAACGGCTCGACGCTGCGCGGTCCGCATTTGGGCAATCTGACGTTCAACTTCAAGGGCGCGACCAGAAGGTCAGCGCCCTTTCGTTTCACGTCACCTTGCCTCAAATGCGGCCCGCTCGCTGACTTATGCTCAACCAGCGGCGCCTTAGACGTTGGGAACGTTCCTTTTCTGCCGGCAGTTGGGGACAGTCCTAGTCGTTGGGGGGCGTTCTTGAATGACCAGTCATTTAAGTGCGTCCCCAATGACTACCCAATGAGTATGTGGGAGCAGATTTTTCCGTTCGCCGATTTGTGTCTTGAAAAATGTATATAACGACTATAACGTAGTGTGAAACATATTGGAAACAATACCGAGGAGGCTGCGTTGAAGAAAAGCAATCTGGGCTATGTGCTGGTGCTGATCGCCGCGCTTATGTGGGGCAGCATCGGAATCTTTGTAAACGGCATTGCGGCCATGGGCGTTTCGTCTCAGAGCATGGCGGCCTTTCGCTTGTTGGTCGGAGCGCTTATCTTGGCGCCGGTCCTGATGTTTATGGGCTGCCGTCCGGGTGAGGGGTCTACCGTGGCTCAGGGTCCGCTGGCTCTGTTCAAGGCAAGTCCTAAAGAGCTCGTTCCCTGCGCGCTTGTCGGTATCGTCGGTTTAGCCGCCGCCAACACCTGCTATTACGAGTGCATGGGCGAGGTGGGCATGTCCACGGCCTCGGTGCTGCTCTACACCTCGCCGGTGTTTGGCGTCATGCTCGGCCGCGTGCTTTATCGCGAGGACGTGACCCCCAACAAGCTCGTTGCCATTGTCTTTAACATCGTTGGCTGCGTGCTTGCAGTGACCAATGGTGACCTTTCCGGTTTTCATTTTTCGGTTTGGGGCGTCACGTCGGGCGTGATTGCAGGCCTTTGTGGTGCGTCACTCGCGGTGTTTAGCCGGATAGCAACCAAGACGGTCCACCCGCTGGCTGTCACGTTTTGGGGCTTTGTTTTTGGCGGTGCGGTTATGGCAGCTATCGCGGCTCCGTGGCCGGATGTCGCCGCGGCAATGTCGCCACAGTTGCTGCTGCTGTTCCTTGGTTTTGGACTCATCCCCACAGCCGTGGCCTACATCCTATATATGCAGGGTCTGTCCATGGGACTCGAGACATCGAAGGTTCCCGTCGTAATGTCTTTCGAGACGGTCGTCACCGTACTGGTGGGCATTGGTGTCTATGCCGAGCCCGCCGGCGCGATCAAGGTCCTGGGCATTGTGCTGGTGCTCGCGTCCATCCTGATTATGAACACCGACTTCTCCAAGCTGCGCAACAGTGTGTTTGTCGGTCATGTCGTTGAGAGCATGACCTTTAAGCCCAACGCGTGGTGGACAGAGAAATCGCAGGACATGGATCTGTTTAAGGAACGCACGGGCATTGCCTTGGAGCCCACCGTGCAAGAAAGCCCCTGGTACTTCGTGCGATAGGGGGTTGCGCGCGGCGTCCGACCTGGGGTTATCCCGCCGTCGCCGGCCTGCCCAGCCCCCACGTTTCAAGTGCGTTAAACCCGCGAACGGTCGTTTTTCACCCGCAAACGGTCTTTATACTAATTAGCAATATAAGCAACGTATAAGACGTTATAATGACCATAACGAAAAGGAGGAGGCAAGATGAATCAGATCATTCTCGCATCTCATGGCGGCCTGGCCGCAGGCGCCAAAGACACGCTCGAGATGGTTCTCGGCGACGTGTCGAACGTCCACGTCGTGTCGCTTGCTCGTGACGACAAGGAGCCCATCACCAACAAGGTGGACGCCATGATCGCCACGTTCAACGCGGACGACACCGTCTATGTGCTGACCGATATGCTCGGCAGCTCGGTCAACAACAACATGGTCGAGCTTTCCAAGAACGGCACGAAGTTCACGGTTGTCAGCGGTTTCAATATTCCGCTGGCGCTGACGCTCGCTATGAGCCCCGCCCCCATCAAGGATGCCGAGCTCGCGGCCCTCATCAACGAGGCCCGCACCGGTCTGACCAACCCCAATGCACCGGTCGAGGCTGCCGCGGCTCCCGCCAAGAAGGCCAAGGCGCCCCGTCACAGCTCCGGTCCCGCCAAGATCGTCCTCGCACGTCTTGACTACCGTCTGCTGCACGGCCAGGTCGTCTTTACCTGGACCACCAAGGTTCAGGCCGAGCGCATCATCGTCGTCGACAACGCTGCCGCCAACGATGACATCAAGAAGGGCGCTCTTAAGCTGGCCAAGCCCCAGGGCGTGCGCCTGAACGTCTTCACCGTCGAGCGTGCCCTCGCCAAGATGGACAAGCTCAACACCCTCGGCGAGCGCGTCATGTTCGTCTTTGGCAACACTGCCGAGATGCTGCAGTTCTGCCAGGGCTACAAGCTCGACGCCATCAACCTGGGCGCCACCGCCAACCACGACGGTGCCGATCAGGTCGGCGGCAAGGACAGCTCCGTCTTCCTCGATGCCACCCAGAAGGCCGATATCAACCAGCTGCTCGACATGGGCATCAAGCTCTACGTCCAGCAGACCCCCACGTATCAGAGCGTCGACATCGACGCCAAGCTGTAATCAACCAGGCTTTTGCCTGACTGAAAGGAGAAGGGTATGAATACGTTCATCAGTGCGGTGCTCGTCGGCCTCGTCGGCGTGTTCTGCATGTGGGACTCCCGCCTGCTCGGTCGTCTTAACTTCGAGCAGCCCCTCGTTGGTGCTACGCTCGTCGGTCTGCTGCTGGGCGATGTGCCCACCGGCCTTGCCGTCGGTGCCGCCGTCGAGCTCGTGTCCATGGGCCTGGTGCAGGTCGGCGCCGCCGTTCCGCCCGATATGGTCCTGGGCGGCATCGTGGCCGCTGCCTTTGCGTGCCTGACCGATGCTTCTGCCGAGACCGCCATGACGATCGCCATCCCGGTCGCCGTCCTGGGTCAGCTCCTCGGCATCGTGTTCCGTTCCATCATCGCCGCCCTCACCCATGTGGCAGATAACGCGATCGATAACGGAAAGTTCAAGACCGCCTACCGTATGCACATCTGCGCCGGCTCCGGTCTGTACGCTCTCATGTACTTCCTGCCGATCTTCCTCGCCGTCTTTGTCGGCACCGACCTGGTCCAGACCATCGTCAACATGGTTCCCGAGTGGCTGTCCACTGGTCTTAACGTTTCGACCAAGATCATGACCGCCTACGGCTTGGCCCTGCTGCTCACCATGATGATCAAGAAGGGTATGACTCCGTTCCTGTTCATCGGTTTCCTGCTCGCCGCTTACCTCAACCTGTCCGTCATCGCGGTCGCTCTGATCGGTGTGTGCCTGGCTGTCGTCTTCATGGGCTTCAAGTTCAACGGTTCCCATGCAGCCGCCGGTGTCGATTCCGATTACGATCCGCTCGAAGACGACGAAGACTAAGGAGGAACACACTATGGCAACCGCAACCAAGGACGTGTCCCTGAACAAGAAGGTCAGCCAGTTCTTCTGGCGCTCCTGGGCCATCCAGGCCTCTTGGAACTACGAGCGTCAGATGAACATGGGCTTCCTCTACGGCATGGTTCCCACGCTCGATCGCCTCTATCCGGATGAGTCCGACCCCAAGCAGCTCGCTGCTAAGAAAGAGGCTTACCACCGTCACATGGCGTTCTACAACTGCACCCCGCAGACGAGCGCTTTCATCCTGGGCCTCGCCGCCTCCATGGAGGAGGAGTACGCCAAGGATCCTGAGAACTTCGATCCCGATTCGATCAACGCGGTCAAGACCTCCCTCATGGGTCCGCTTTCCGGCATCGGTGACTCCTTCTTCCAGGGCACCATCCGCGTTATCGCCTTTGGTCTGGGCGTTCAGCTGGCTCAGCAGGGCTCCATCATGGGCCCGATCCTGGCCATGCTCATCTCCATCGTCCCCGCTGTGCTGATCACTTGGTTCGCAGCCAAGATGGGCTATCAGGGCGGCCACGAGTACCTGAGCAAGCTTCAGGGCGGCGACCTCATGGAGAAGCTCATGTATGTCTGCGGCATCGTGGGTCTTATGTCCGTGGGCGGCATGATCGCCACGCTGATCGGCGCCACCACCCCGCTGCAGTTCGCTGACGGCACCGTTGTGATCCAGGACATCCTGGACGGCATGATGCCCCAGATGATCTCCCTTGGCCTCACCGGCCTTATGTACTGGCTCATCAAGAAGAACGTCAACACCGGTTGGCTTCTCGTGATCGCCATCGTGGGCGGCATCGCCCTCTCCGCGGCCGGCATCCTGGCCTAGTCGCGACCAAGCGTCCAACCGCTTTCCCCCGGGGGCCTGCCTGGCATCCCATACCCCAGGCAGGCTTCCATCCCTAAATGTGTCAAAGGGACAGTCCCTTTGACACATCCTCAACGGGCCGGTGACTCGGTCCAAATCACGGTAACCCTGCGTGCGCCCGGCAAAGTGGCGCCGCAAAAATCGAAAGGAATGTGTCAGATGTACGAGATCGACCTTAACCTCCCTAAGCAGATCGTCGCTGACGTCCTGTCCAACCACGAGATCCACAGCGTCGCCTTCGTCGGCTGCGGCGCTTCCATGTCCGACCTTTACCCCGCCAAGTACTTCCTGGCCAACAACACGGACAAGCTGAACGTTCAGATCTTCACTGCTAACGAGTTCAACTACGACACGCCTTCCTGGGTCAACGAGCACACCTTCGTGATCACCTGCTCCCTCGGTGGCTCCACGCCCGAGACCGTCGAGGCCAACAAGACCGCCAAGAAGCACAACTGCCCGGTCGTCTCCCTCACCAACAAGGCTGGCTCCGCTCTGACCGTCGACGCCGACCACGTCATCGTCCACGGCTTCCACGCCAACTACGCTGCCAAGTGCGAGAAGCCCGGCTACGCCATCGCTCTTGCTCTCGAGATCCTTCAGCAGACCGAGGGTTATGACCACTACGAGGACATGATCACCGGCCTCACCAACATCTTCGATCTCTGCGAGAACGCCGCTCAGCACTGCAAGAAGCTCGCCAAGAAGTTCGCCGAGGACTTCAAGGACGACAAGATGATCTACTTCATGGCTTCCGGTGCCTCCGAGAAGATGGCTTATTCTCACGCCGCCTTCCTGTTCACCGAGATGCAGTGGATCGACGCCGCCGCCTACAACACCGGCGAGTACTTCCACGGCCCGTTCGAGGTTTCCACCGAGGGTAAGCCCTACGTCTTCTTCATGTCCGATGGCGCTACCCGTCCGATGGACGCCCGCGCCCTCACCTTCCTTAAGCGCATGGGCGCCAAGGTCGCTCTGATCGACTCCAAGGACTACGGCCTGGCTGACGCCGTGCCCGCGAGCGTCGTCACCTACTTCAACCCGCTGCTGCACCTCGCCGTTATGCGCGAGTACGGCAACCAGATCGCCGAGGCCCGTCAGCACCCGCTGACCATGCGTCGCTACATGTGGAAGCTTTCCTACTAATCACAAGTAAGTAGACCTTACGGGTTGATTGAGAGGGGATGGGGTTTGCGCCCCGTCCCCTTTTTGCTCTGGGGAGGGCGTGTTTGTCGCGTCATAAAACCCCAGATAAAACCTACCAAAATAAACCTGTCCCTTTTTGGCAGGTGGGAGGAGATGCGTATGATCAAGGCAGTGCTGTTTGATATGGACGGCGTGCTGGTCGATACCGAGTGGTTCTACAACCGTCGTCGCGTGGCGTTTATGGAGGAGAAGGGCTTCCACTTTGACGAGATCCCCGATCTTTCGGGGTCTAACGAGCCTGCCATTTGGGAGGCGCTGGTGCCCGACGATGTTGAGCTGCGCGAGCGCCTGCGCGTGGAGTACAAGCAGGTCTATAGCCCGGACCATCCCGTTCCGTATGCCGAGCTGCTCAACGAGCAGACGGAGCCGGTGATGCGCGCACTGCACGAGCGCGGCGTGAAGTGTGCCATCGCGAGCTCGTCCTATCGCGAGTTGATCGACGAGCTGGTGGAGATTGCCGGTATCGCCGACGTGCTGGACTACACCATCAGCGGTCACGAGTGCAGTGCGTTTAAGCCCGACCCCGAGATCTACCTGCGTGCCATGGAGGCGCTGGGGGTGGAGCCTGCCGAGTGCCTGGTTATCGAGGATTCGCCTTTGGGCATCGAGGCTGGTAAGCGCTCCGGCGCCTGCGTCCTGGCGCTGCGTCCGCACGAGGGTGTCAACCTCGATCAATCGCGAGCCGATTCCGTTATCGATAATCTGACCGACATTTTGGCCGCTTTGTAGCGTCAATCCGCCGCGAGAAGCACTGATTCACGCGTCTTTTGCTGCGGATTGGCTTAATTTGTCATCTATTTGGATCCGTTTGGCTTCGATTCGGACTAAGTGAGTAGACTTTTTGATGCAAGACGAGCACAAAGCGCATCTGCTCTAGTAAAACCGCAGGTCACAGGGGTGGCGGTTTTGGGTGTGCTCTGCAGGTCGCGTAAAGTCTACTCACTTGTAATTTGGGCCTTTGGTCGTGGGGTTGCTGGTCCCGCTTTGGTTGTCGAGAGAGGGTGAATTGAAGCGCCCCCGCACGCTCCATGCTACAATCGCGGACATACCCCACAACTACATCTGCCTTCGAAAGGAGCCTGCGTGGCGAACGCCATCGATCAGCTCACGGACCGCGTGCTCGTGCTCGGCCGCCTCACCATCGTCCGCCGTGCCATTACCGCTGTGGCGGTCACCATTTCCGCCGTTCTCCAGACATTTCTGATCCAGGCGTTCATTCAGCCCGCCGACCTGCTTCCGAGCGGTCTTACCGGCGTCGCGGTCCTACTCGATCGCGTTACCTCGCTGGGTGGCGTTCATATCGACATCTCGCTCGGCATGCTCGCGCTCAACATCCCCGTGGCGCTCCTATGTTGGAGCGGCATTAGCAAGCGCTTCGTCATCTTCTCGATGATGCAGGTCGTGCTCTCATCGCTGTTCCTCAACGTCTTTCACTTCGCGCCGTTTTTGGGCGACAAGATCATGCTCATCATTTTTGGCGGCGTGGTCTCGGGTCTGGGCGCTGCCATCGCGCTTAAATCCGGCGCATCCACCGGCGGCACCGACTTTATCGCGCTGTGGGTTTCCAACCACACGGGCAAGACCATCTGGGGCGTCATCTTTGGTTTCAACTGCTTTATCCTGGCGATCTTTGGCTTTATGTTTGGCTGGGACAAGGCGGCGTATTCCATCGTGTTCCAGTTTATTTCGACCAAGACTATCGACAGTTTCTATCGTCGCTACGATCGCGTGACGCTGCAGATCACGACGCGTAAGGCAGACGAGGTCATGACTGCCTACGTAAACCATTTTCAGCACGGCATTAGCTGCGCCGAGGTCGTCGGCGGATATAGCCGCGAAAAGATGTACCTGCTGAACACTGTTGTCTCGACCTACGAGAGTCAGGACATTATCAAGCTGGTGTGCGACATTGATCCCGGCGCCGTGATCAACGTGTTCCACACGCTCAACTTTGTGGGCGGCTGGTGGGGTGGTCATGTCGACGAGCCCATGCCCACGGCCGTTCCCGATCCCGACAAGCCCGCACGCATGGCCAGCAGGCAGGCGCGCCTCAGCGAACAGGACAGCCTGCAGCAGGACGACGGCAAGTAGGGTATTGGCATTTTGCCGGTCCTGCGCAACCCATCCGAACGAGCCCCCCGAAAGCCCCGTTGCTTTCGAGAGGCTCTCGTTTGCCCAGATAAAACCTACCAAAATGAAGCTGTCGCTTTTTGGTAGGGAGGGTGTATCGTTTTATCATTATGAGGTAATATGAAACTAGACGTTATATACGTATTAGTTATTTCGATATTTCGATAAGAGTGATTAGATATGCCTGCGCCCAAAAATGCACCGCTTTACCAGCAGATTTACGACGAAATCAAGGATGCGATCGAGAAAGGTGTTTATGCACCCAAGGAGCGTATTCCGTCCGAGCTTGAGCTAGCCGAGCAGTACGACGTGAGCCGCATTACGGTGCGCCGCGCCGTCGAGGAGCTGTGCTCCGACGGCTACCTGGTTAAGCAGCAGGGCCGTGGCACCTTTGTCTCCACGCCGCACATCAATCGCCAGTTTCACGCCTCGACGCTGCAGACGTTTACCGCGCTGTGTGCCGGCAACGGCATGAAGGCCGGTGCGCACGTGATCGATCGCCAGATCGTTCCGGCGCGCCAAAACGAGATGGAGTTCTTTGGCCTGCAGAAGGATGCGCTGCTGCTGCATATCAAGCGCGTGCGTACGGCCGACGGCGAGCCCATCTTTGAGGAGAACATCTTTGTGCCGTTTGATGCCTACCGTGAGCTGTTGACGGCCGATCTTGAGGACAAGTCGATTTTTGCCGAGGTCGAGCGTGTTGGCGGAACGCCGATTGTCTCGGTTGGCTACCGCACGGTCGAGGCCG
>CAJMPF010000006.1 GCA_905215195.1 uncultured bacterium
TCCCTGAACCCCAAGGCTCCGCACGCACCCAAAGCCGCGATGGCCATCAAGCTGTGGGCAGAGAAGCGCGCGCAGCTCGAAAACGGCAAGATCGACGCCGACGAATACGAGGACTGGAAAGCCTCGCTGTAGCGACTCCTAGCTATTTGCAATCAACGCAACCAAATCAGAACGCCAGGTTAGGCGGTGAGCGCCGCTCGGGCCTGCGTAAGCTGAGTTTTTACTCCCCATTGCATGCCAAGGCATTTCCGGCGTACATGGGGAGTAAATAACGCGGTGGCTTACATGGCGGCACGCGGCAGTACGCCGCGGCTTTTCCCCTGGTTACTCCCGTTTTCATTGAGGCGGCGAGATTCTTTACTCCCCATTAACCACCTGGGAAAACGCTGTGAGAAGACCGCCGAAAAGCCTATTGAGTTCGATTTGAGTTTCACGGGCCCCGAAACGGCCCCGTTTGGCTCTCGGGGACAATAATCGAGCGTCTACTCACTTGGGATGAATCCTTACTCCCGTTCCTCCGAATGCCGCACCGTGCCTTGCCGTCTTGAAACACAGGGGAGTAAATTGCGAAATCGCAGGTGAAAGGGAGTAAAACGACAAAGAAAAAGCCTCCGTCCCAACGCGGGAACGGAGGCTCGGTTATCGTATTTACTCACCAACATCGCTGGCGGCTTTGCCATGACTCTCGTACGAAACGAAACTCAGCGGCACAGTGCGGCACTCAAAAATGCAGGTCAGAACCCTATCGGCCTACTCCCACTCGATGGTCGCGGGCGGCTTGGACGTGATGTCGTAGCACACGCGGTTGGCGCCGGGGACCTCGGCAACGATGCGGCCAGAGATGCGGGCCAGCACGTCGTAGGGCAGCTTGGCCCAGTCGGCGGTCATAGCATCGCTGGACTCGACGGCACGCAGAATGATCGGGCGCTGATAAGTGCGCTCGTCGCCCATAACGCCAACGGACTTGATGTCGGGCAGAACCGCGAAGTACTGCCAGCAGCTGTGCTCGGAGTTGCGCTCGCCGGTCTGCTCAAACAGACGTTGGTTGTAGGCGTCGAGTTCCTCGCGCACGATGGCGTCGGCGTTCTTGAGGATCTCGAGCTTCTCCTTGTCGACCGCACCGATGATGCGGATGGCAAGACCCGGGCCCGGGAAGGGCTGGCGGAACACGATGTGACCCGGCAGGCCCAGTGCCAGACCAAGTGCACGGACCTCGTCCTTAAAGAAATGATCGAGCGGCTCGATGAGGTCGAAGTGCACGCCCTCGGGGAACGGGATCAGGTTGTGGTGGCTCTTGATGGTGGCCGTCTTGCCGCCCGTCTTGCGAGCGCCGGACTCGATGATGTCGGGGTAGATGGTGCCCTGAGCCAGGTACTTGACCGGCTTGCCATCGGTCTCGAGCTGCTGCGCCACGGCGAAGAACTCTTTCCAGAACTGCGTACCGATGATGCGGCGCTTCTCCTCGGGCTCGGTCACGCCGGCCAGAAGCTCGGCATAGCGGTCCTCGGCGTGGACGTGGATAAAGTCGACATCGAACTGCTTGGTGAAGACCTCCTCCACCTGCTCGGGCTCGCCCTTGCGCAGCAGACCGTGGTTGATGAACACGCAGGTCATCTGCTTGCCCACGGCGCGAGCGCCCAGCGCAGCCACGACGGAGGAGTCGACGCCACCGGACAGGGCCAGAATCACGCGGTCGTCGCCGACCTTCTCGCGGAACTCGGCCGTCATGGTCTCGACCAGGTTGTCCATACTCCAGTTGGGCTCCAGGCCGCAGATCTCAAACAGGAAGTTGCTCAGCAGCTGCTGACCGTACTCGGAGTGCTTGACCTCGGGGTGGAACTGCGTGGTGAAAATCTTGCGCTCGACGCACTCCATGGCAGCAACCGGGCACACGTCAGTGCTGGCGGTAACGGTAAAGCCCTCGGGCACCTCGGAAACGGCGTCGCGGTGGCTCATCCACACGGTCTGCTCCATGGGCGTGGAGTTAAAGAGCTTGGCGCCGGCCGTGCGCGTGATGGTGGCGCGGCCGTACTCGCCCACCTCGGAGTGGCCGACCTTGCCGCCGAGCGTCACGGCCGTGATCTGATGGCCGTAGCAAAAGCCCAGGACGGGAAGGCCCAGGTCAAAGATGGCGGGATCGATAGACGGAGCGTCCTCGGCATACACGGAAGCCGGACCGCCGGAAAGGATGAGCGCAGAGGCGTTCATCTCGCGAATCTCGTCGGCCGAGATGTCGCAGGGGACAATCTCGGAATACACGTTGAGGTCGCGGACGCGACGGGCAATGAGCTGACCGTACTGCGCACCAAAGTCGAGTACGAGGACCTTTGCGGAAGCCTTTTGATCCATGGTTCCCCCTCTTGTTGGCGGGGAGCCGGTGCCCACCCGCATGAATGAACGAAAATAGCCTTCATAGTGTACACGTTATATGGGGTTTCTCGCCCCTCGCAGCCATCAGCGCACGGCAAACGCACGACCTAGGCCCCTATTTGACGGCAATTGAAGTGTTACCAAACGTTACAGATGATGTAATACGTTTGAACATTGGACGCCCTGTGCCACAATACTGCCGAACGACTCCGCCTCTGCGGCGGCAAATACGATAGGAATACCAGCATGAAGCGCATCCTTCTCATCGCCACGGGCGGCACCATCGCATCGACCGAGGACGGCAACGGCCTCTCCCCCGCCCTGACCGGTGAGGAGCTCGCCCAGAGCGTCCCCGAGATCTCGGGCCTCTGCGAGCTCGACGTCGTGCAGCCCATGAACATCGACAGCACCAATATGCGCCCCAGTGACTGGATGCAGATCCGCGATGTCATCGTCGAGGGTTATGCCGACCACGACGGCTTCGTGATTCTACACGGCACCGACACCATGAGCTACACCGCGGCAGCACTTTCCTATCTGATTCAGGACAGCCCCAAGCCCATCGTGCTGACCGGCGCCCAGAAGCCCATCTGGTTCGACGGCACCGACTCCAAGCGCAATCTCACCGACGCGTTCCTGTATGCCTGCCGCGGCTCACCGGCTCGCAGCGCCCCATGACGAGCTCGTTCACCGACGCGAAGCTCAACCTCTACCAGAGCCTGCTCTATGCGCTCGACGAGCATTCGCACGATGTGTCGATCGTGTTTGGCGGCGTCGCCATTGCCGGCACGCGCGCCCGCAAGCAGCGCACCATGAGCTTCAACGCGTTCATTAGCGTCAACTATCCGCCCATTGCCTACATCCGCAACGACCGCATCGTGCGCAACGGGCTCCACGGCACGCATCAGGGCGAAAACCCGGTGCGTTTCTACGACAGCATCGACCCGCGCGTATTTGTACTCAAGCTTACGCCCGGCGTGAACCCGGGCATCCTCGACGCCCTTGCCGATAGCTACGATGCTGTAATCCTTGAGACCTTTGGCATTGGCGGTATTCCCGAGTTTGGCGAGTCCGGCGAGTCGTTCCAAGAGGCAATTTTCCGCTGGGTCGATTCGGGTCGCACCGTCGTTATGACCACGCAGGTCCCCGAAGAGGGCCTCGATCTGGGCATTTATGAGGTCGGCCGTGCTTACGCCGATCATCCGGGCATTCTGCGCGGCGACGACATGACCACCGAGACGCTCGTGGCCAAGACCATGTGGGCACTCGGCCAGTCACGCGATGCCGCCGAGATCCAGCGCCTGTTCTACAGCCAAGTCAACCACGACCGCATCCCGATGGTGTAACCACCGGTCAATAGGCGTCCTCTATTCGATGCCCTCGAGAAGCTCTGACACCGTCATGCCGAGTGCGGGCGCGATCTTAAATAGAACCTTGAGCGTGAAATTTGCCGTCCCATCTTCGATTCGGTCGAGGTAGGGTCGGCTGATTCCTGTCGCCACACAAAAATCAACCTTGGAGATACCAAGGTCTCTGCGTGTCTCTTCGACCCGCCTGCCAAGAATCTGTTTCGCACGTTCGTCCATGCAGCCGAGTTTGAAATGGGGCCGAACATAAACGTAAACTATAGTTTACGTTTTGCCGAATACACAGGAGTTTTCTATGTCGAGTTCTTCGGTCCGCATGTACCGAGCCACGCTTCGCACAAACAGCGCGCCGCCCAAGCTCGTCGTCGTTGAAGCTGAATGCCTTTCGCCCGATGAGCGCACAGCATTTGCATTGCTATCAAGTCGCATCGCCGCCGTTCTGGTCCCCTGCCCGGCGCAAGGTGAACTTGCCATCCAATGCCAAGCGCACAGCTGCTCGCTCAATCAGGCTGCCGTAATCGCAACCAGCCAACGCGGTCTGCCCCTTCTCCTGGAAGCCGGCATCGCACTCGCCCTTCGCGGTGCCGGATACGAAAACGAGACCGCCGCCGATATGGTCTTTAAACCACGATCGAGCGGCGGCCTCGCAGCAGCCATCGAATATGTGTGCAGACTCGTTGCCTAAAAGGACAAGCTAGAAACCAAGGCCAAAGCCCGTTCCGGTAATCGCCGAGTACATAAAGTAAACGTTAACCACGTTGAGGAACACGCCCGTGATACAGCCGTTGCGCAGGTAGCGCTCGCACACGATGCGCGCCATGGCGGCGGAGTCATCATTGTTTTTAGCCTGGCGTCCTGCCGTAAAGTACGTCGCCACGCTCAGCAGCAGGTTGAGCACCGGCAGTGCCAGCAACTCATAGCTCTTGCCCCAGCGCGTCGCCTCGCCGGCGGCATTAAACTTCGTTGCCACCTCGGGGCCAATGTTGGGGATCACAAACGCCGCTACCACCAGCGGAAGCACTGCAAGCACGAGCAGCGCAATACCCATGTAGCCGGCTTTTTTGCCATATTTAAACATGCGCGTCGTCCTTACACGTTAAAGCGGAAGTGCACGACGTCGCCATCGGCCATGACATAGTCCTTGCCCTCAATACGCAGCTTGCCGGCGGCCTTGGCGCCCTGCTCGCCGCCGAGCTCGATGTAGTCGTCGTAGCCAATGACCTCGGCCTTAATAAAGCCGCGCTCAAAATCGGTGTGGATGACACCGGCGGCCTGCGGGGCGGTCGCGCCCTGACGAACCGTCCAGGCCTTGACCTCCATCTCGCCGGCCGTAAAGAACGACTGCAGGCCGAGCAGCTTGTAGGCAGCCTGAGCGAGCACGTCCAGGCCGGGCTGTTCCAGGCCCAGGCTCTCCAGGTAGTCGGCAGCGTCCTCGGGATCGAGCTCGGAAAGCTCGGCCTCGATCTTGGCGCAGATAGGCAGCGGCTTGACGCCATCGATGGGCGCCAGGTCCTCGTTGAGCATGTCCTCGTCCACGTTGGCCACATACAGGATGGGCTTCATGGTGAGCAGGAACAGACCCTTGGCGGCGGCACGCTCCTCGTCGGTCATCTCCATGGACGCGGCGCACTTGCCTTCGTTGAGCCAGGCAAGCAGGCGCTTGGCCACCTCGAACTTGGGCATGAGCTCCTTGTCGCGCTTGGCCTCCTTCTCGAGCTTGGGCAGCTGCTTCTCGAGCGTGCCCATGTCGGCCAGGATGAGCTCGGTCATGATGGTGTCGGCATCTCCGGCAGGATCGACGAACTCGCCCGTGCGGCCCACCTCACGCATGACGTTGGGATCCTTAAAGTAGCGCACGACCTCGCAGATGGCATCGGTCTCGCGGATGTTGGCCAAGAACTGGTTGCCCAGGCCCTCGCCCTCGTTAGCGCCCTTCACCAGACCTGCAATGTCGACAAACTCGACCGTAGCCGGAACAATGCGGCCGGGGTTAACGATGTCGGCGAGCTTTTGCAGGCGGCTATCGGGCACATCGACGATGCCCACGTTGGGGTCAATCGTGGCAAACGGGTAGTTGGCGGCAAGGCCGGTCTTTTTGGTAAGCGCGGTGAACAGCGTCGACTTGCCCACGTTGGGCAGGCCCACGATACCGATGGAAAGGGACACGACAGCTCCTTTTGGTACAGGTACTTCAAACCGTATAAGTATAGCGCCGCCGCAGCATCCGGGCGAATCCGGACACCGCGGCGGCGCAAATGAAGCAGAGATGCGTGAGGGTTCGAGACAGTAGTCCTTACTTAAGCTCGGGCCAGAAATCCTTGTTGGCCTCGATGAGCTCGTCCAGGATCTGCTTAGCAACGCTCGCCGAAGGAATGGTCTTGGAGAGCGTGAGTGCCTGCCAGAGCTTCTGATAGCTGCCCTCGACCCAAGCCTGGACAACGAGCTTCTCGACGGAAACCTGCTGCTCCATCAGGCCCTTCTGGAACTGCGGGATCGGGCCCTGGCAGATCTTCTCAAAGCCGTTGGAACCGACGATGCAAGGCACCTCGACCATGGCCGTCGGGTCGAAGTTGGGCACAGCGCCATCGTTGGGGACGATCAGCAGGAAGCGCTCGAGCGTGTTCTCGGCCAGTGCGCAGGCAAGGTCGACGATGTAGTTGGCATGTACATCCGGCTCAAAGCCGCCGTCCTTGGCAGTACCCTTGGCGATGATGTCGCGGCAAGCGCCAAAGACCTTCTTCTCGCGGCCGTCCATAACCTCATTGGCGCGAGTGTAGTTGGGATCAGACGTCTCGACGACATAGTCCGGGTACAGGTAATACTTGAGGTAGGTATTGGGAATCGTCTCGGGATCGACAGCATAGACATCCTTGGCCTTGCCGAAGGTGTGAATCCAGCTCTCCTCGACATGCTGCTCCTTACCGGCCTCGTGCTCGATGCCGTCCAGGTAGCCGTTCTTAGCCATGTGCTCCTTAATCTGCGGCATGAGGTCGTTGCCATCCTTGTCGTAGATTTTGCTCCACCAACCAAAGTGGTTGAGGCCGTAGTAGCTATACTGCAGCTCGCGACGATCCTTGATGCCGCACATACGGCTCATCTTATCCATAAGGTCGATCGGCATGTCGCAAATGTTGATGATGCGGCTGTTGGGGCGCAGCACGCGGCAGGCCTCGGCGACGATGGCCGCGGGGTTGGAGTAGTTGAGCATCCAGGCGTTGGGGCTGTACTTCTCCATGTAGTCGAGGATCTCGATGACGCCGCCGATGGAGCGCATGCCGTAGGCGATACCGCCGGCACCGCAGGTCTCTTGGCCAACGCAGCCGTACTTGAGAGGAATCTTCTCGTCGAGCTCACGCATGGCGTACAGGCCGACGCGGATGTGAGCAAGGACGAAATCGGTCCCGGTGAATGCGGTCTCGGGGTCGGTGGTGTAGCTAAACTCAACCTCGGGGGCGTTCTCGTGGAAGTAGATCTCGCAGGCCTTGGCCACGGTCTCCTGGCGCTCGGCGTTGTTATCGTAGAAGGTCACCTTGTTGACCGGAAAGCGGTCGCGCTCCTCAAGCAGCATCAGAGCGATGCCCGGGGTGAAGGTAGAGCCACCGCCGGCAATGGTCACGGCATAGTTTTTCTTGGACATGATGTCCTCCTCATTCTGGCCGCTTGCTCAATCCATCCCCGTACGCGGCCTGCACGGTTTGGAATTGTTACCTAGAAGTGGAGTTTTTTATCTCTAGAATCGGCCTTGCGGTGCATACCGGCTCTGCAAGGCCGATTGTTTTGATGGACGATGGTTTACAGAAGACTCTCGAACTTCAGAAGACTCTCGAACTTCTCGCGAACCTGTGGGACGGTAAGGCCGATGATGACCTGGATTGACTGACCTTGGACCACCAAGCCATGCGTACCGATCGCCTTGAAGGAAGCCTCGGGTGCAACGACGCTCTTGTCCTTGACGTTAACGCGCAGACGGGTAGCGCAGTTAGTTACATCGATGATGTTATCCGTGCCACCGAGCAGATCGAGGATGTTCTCGGCAAGCACCAAGCGCTCATCATCTTTACTCTGGGCGACCGATTTGCCAGCAGCAGCACCGCCCTGCTTTTGCTTGTAGTCGGCCTTGGACTTGAGCTCGACCTCAACATCGTCATCCTCGCGACCGGGGGTCTTAAAGTCGAACTTGACGATCAGGAAACGGAAGACCACGACCCAAAGAGCGGTAAAGCACAGACCGACAAGGATGGAGATGGCGTACTGCAGACCGTGTGCGGCCCAAAGGGGCAGCCAGTCCCACGAGAGCATCGAGATGATGCCGCCGTCGAAGATGCCCACGACGCCAAGGAGGTTTTGAGCCATGCAGCCGAGCGCTCCGAGCACGCAGTGGACGACGAACAGGCCGGGCGCGATGAACAGGAAGGTGAAGTCAAGCGGCTCGGTGATACCGCAAAGCATAGCGGTAAGGGTGACCGGGATCAGCAGAGCCTTGACGCGCTGCTTGCGCTCGGGTTTGGCGGTCATATAAAACGCAATGGCGACGCCAAGCGAGCCGAAGACCTTAGTCCAACCAGGGCAGGTATAGGCAGCCCAGGGTGCGGCATCCTTAAGAGCAATGCTCGGATCGGCAGCCAGTTGGGGCAGGATGTTGGCCCAAGCAGCAAAGATGCCGCCGTTGACCGCCGCGTTGTCGTAATAGAACGGCGTATAGATAAAGTGGTGCAGGCCTGTAGGGATCAGCACGCGCTCGAAGAAAGCAAAGACACCCACGCCAAACGTACCAGCGGAAAGGATGAATCCCTGGAAGGCAGAGATAGCAGCCTGAACATGCGGCCACACCAGGCAGGCGATAAGAGCGACCGGGACCATAACGAAGAAACCGATCATATAGATGAACACGGAGCCCGAGAACACGCCCAGCCACTCAGGAAGTTCGGTGTCGAAGAACTTGTTATGCAGCATCGTGGCGATACCAGAGATAATGAGCGCGCCCATGATGCCCATATCAAGCGTTTTGATGCTTGCGATAGTGGCAAGACCAGTACCGCTGCCCGCCTCGACAGAGTAGTCGACCCCAAAGACAGGGCCCCACTGCCCCAAGATTGTGCTTACAAAGTAGTTGAAGGTAAGGTAGATGGCCAAAGCCTCCATGCAGCAGCGAGCGTTCTGCTTGTTCGCGAGCGAGATTGGCAACGCTACGCAAAACAGCAACGGCATCTGGTTAAAGAGCGTCCAACCACCCTGGAGCAGCACATTCCAGCAATCAAACCAAAGATGGCCCGCAGTGGCCATCTCGCCAAAGATCGCCTCGGTGGTAAACAACGTACCCAGGCCGACGACGATTCCGGAAAATGCGAAAAGAATTGCAGGCGTGTACATTGCACCGCCGAAACGTTGTATCTTTTGCATCATGACGGGGAATCCCCCTCTCTTCATTCGGAGCGACTGCGGTTTTGGCTTCACTCGAGACCGCAGACGCGCCGTTTGCGTGTACCTCGTGCAATAGGACGGGTGGGCCCGCTTCCCTGACTTCTTGCGCTTCTATTTTTATCATATCACTTATCTAGACAAGTTAGCATAAATACTACGGTCGGTAAACGGTTGATTATTGGCCGTAAACGGTATATGGCCAGTATTTCGCCTGTTTAAATCTGACATAGCTGATGGCTGCATTTCATTTTTCTTTTCTACTTGTCTAGATGTGCTTGTCTATATCTATAGACATGCCTATACTTCATTACAACATTCACCGCCACGTTAAGGAGTCACCATGAAAAGCGCGGTCTTCTATGGAAAGCACGACCTCAGAGTCGAGGAATCGGCAAAGCCGGCCGTGGGCAGGCGCGACGTTCTGATCAACGTCAAAGCTTGCGGCGTCTGCGGTACCGACGTTCATATCTATGAGGGCGACAAGGGTGCGGCCGACGTTACCCCGCCCACGATCCTTGGTCATGAGTTCGCCGGCGTTGTCGAGGCCGTGGGCAGCGATGTCACCGGCTTTAAACCGGGCGATCGCGTGTGCATCGACCCAAACCATCCCTGCGGCTGCTGCGAACCCTGCCGCGACGGAATCAACCACTACTGCGAGCATATGACCGGTTACGGCACCACCGTTAACGGCGGCTTTGCCGAGTACTGCTCCGTCGATATGCAGCAAGTCTACAAGTTGGGCGATCACACCAGCTTCGAGCAGGGCGCCATGACCGAGCCCGTCGCCTGCTGCCTGCACGGCATCGATATGTGCAACATCAAGCCCGGCAGCACAGTTGTCGTTATCGGCGGTGGCATGATCGGTCTGCTCATGATGCAGCTTGCTAAAAACGCCGGCGCCACCAAGGTTGTCTTGCTCGAGCCTGTCGAAGGCAAGCGCGAGGTTGCGCTCAAACTCGGCGCCGACCTGGCAATTGATTCCATCCACGAGGACGTCCCGGCCCGCCTGAAGCAGGAGGGCGTCGGCAACGTCGATGTCGTTATCGAGTGTGTTGGCAAGCCCGTCACCATCGAGCAGGCCATCCAGATCGCCGGCCACAAGGCTACGGTCATGATGTTCGGCCTCACCAAGCCCGATGAGACAATCACCGTCAAGCCCTTCGAGGTCTTCCAGAAGGAGCTTGTGCTTACCTCGTCCTACATCAACCCTTATACGCAGCGTCGCGCGCTCGAGCTCATCGACTCTGGCAGGCTCGACGTATCCTCGATGGTCGCCAAGGTGGCTTCCCTCGACGAACTCGGCGCCATCCTGTCAGACCCAGCTCTGCGTGCCATGGGTAAATATATAATCGACCCCAGCAAGTAAATCGATCGACACCTGCGCGAGCGGTCCTCATCCACCGCTCGCGCACTCAGCTCTAGGAGACCGTCGTGGCGCGAGCCATCTTCCAAACTATTTATGACAACGTGAAGCAGTCGATTGACGACGGCACATACGCCTATCAGAGTTATCTGCCTTCGGAGACTGAGCTCACGCAGCTGTTTGACTGTTCGCGCATGACGGTCCGTCGCGCCATCTCGATGCTTGCGGCAGATGGTTACGTGCTCCCCCAGCAAGGCAAAGGCATGCGCGTCATTCGCAACATCAGTGACGAGACGAATCGTGGTGGCGGTGGACTCGAGACCTTTAAGGAAATCGCAGCCAGCCGAGGCTTTGAGCTCAAAACGGTTACCACTGTCTTTGAGCTCCTCGTTTGCAACAAGGCGCTCTCCAAGATTACCGGGTTTCCTGAAGGCTGTGAGCTCACACGCGCCAAACGCATCCGTTATGCAGACGGACGGGCCGTGTGCTCCGACGACTCCTATTACCTAAGCTCACAGGTACCGGGGCTGACACCCGAGATTGTCAACGACTCGATCTATCGTTACCTCGAAGAAGACCTTGGCATTAAGATTGCCACGGGCAAACGCGATGTAACGATTGAGCATCCCACGCCCGAGGATGCACGCGTGCTCGATCTCGACGACTTTAACGCACTCGCCGTTGTACGCGGGCAGACCTACAACGCCGACGGTATCCTTATGGAATACACCGAGACAAAGCAGGTTCCCAGCTTCTTTTTACTCCACGAAACGGTCACACGCCGCAATAACGGCAGCGAGACCCATCAGAGCAGTATGAGCTAACCATCTATTAGTTGCGGTGGAATAGTTCCTAGAATGGCCAGCTTAAGGGCAAAACAGGAACTATTCCACCGCAACTTTTTTGGCCGGTGGGGCAGCACCTGTCCCACCGGCCATCATTTACGCTCTTTAAGCTAGTCCGCGAGCTTTTCTACCTGGTCGAGCATCTTGTCGAGCTTGGCCTTTGCTTCGGCCTTGACCTTCTCAGCTTCTTCGTGAGCCTTCGCCTTCTGGGCGGCCTTTTCCTCGGCTTCGGGATCGACGACGACCAGATTGGACGCGTCGTGCTCAACAAGCTTGAGCGCATGCTCGGGACATACCTTGACACAGGCACCGCAACCTAGGCAATACGTGGACTCCAGTGCAAAGCGACCGCTTCCCACCAAATCGCAGGCGAACGTGGGACATACATTGACGCACTCGCCGCACGACGTGCACTTGTCAAAATCGCACTCCGGCGTGCTCACCTGCATATTCTGGGCAAGCTCGGGGTGGTTTTGCAATGTCGAGAGCACCAGCTGCCGCCCATGCGTGAGCGAACGGCGGCGCTTGGTCGTCGTGGTACCGCACATGGTGTTGAGCGTGCGCTCAAGCTGCGTGATCTGGTGACGGTGGGCCTTCAACTTTTGCGTCACCGAGGCCAGTGCCGCAGTCGCCGGATTGAGCTTGGTCACCGTCAGGCCCGTGGTGCGGGCGATCTTTTCCATGTACTCTTTGCGCTCGTACTCGCGGCGCTTATGGCATTTGAGGCTCTTGGAGTCGACCTCCAAGCCCATACCCGTGCCGGACCACTCCTCGGCCTTCGCAATCGCCTCGCCCAGAATGTCCTCACCGCCGATGTTGCGGCATTTATCGCACACGCCCAACGGCAGGTACACGCTCACGTTGGGATAGTCCGCCAGTACCGAGAACCAGGTCTCGGCCGTAATATCGCCCACGCAGGCAACGACGACCTCGTTTTCGCGCGGCATGCGCTTGAGGGCGCGCGTGCAGGTGACGTAGGCGGTCTCGTGGCTCGTAGCAGCAGAGACGATATCGTCATACAGGTTTTTAGGCGCCAGGCGCGGCGAGATGATCGCCTCGGTCGGACAGGCAGCGGCGCACAGGCCGCACTTGCGACAGGAGTCGAGGATCTCGATGGAGTCTTCCTCGACCTCGATAGCGTTGACCGGGCACACGTCCATGCACGCGGTGCAGCCGCTCTTTTCGTTTTTGCAGGTCAGGCACGGAATGGTGTTACCGCGCGGGCGCTCCTTGTAGTCGGCAGGATTCCACTGCGGCGCCGACGGATCGAGTGCATCGGTCACGCCGCCAAGCGGGTTTTTAAGAAAGTCGAAACCCTTGCTGATCTCGATAATGTCATCAAACAGATCGTGTTCCTGCGCCATGCGCGGCCCCTCCCTGAGCAGTGCAAACAAGCAAGAGATAATGATACGCTATCGGCCCACGCCTCGGGCAAATTACACGCAGAGCATCTTTGCGGCAAATAGCCCATGGCCTATCGCCGCCTCGATTGCACAAGATCAATCAAGCGCCAAACTATGCCTCGCACATGAGCTGCACGAGCTTTTGTTTGGTCACCTTGGCCTGTTCGTTAGCCATATTGCGCTCGTTTCTAAAGACCGCATTTGCAACACCCTGCAAATCGGCATCGGAAATCTCGCTGCACGGACCGTCCATCGAAGCCGCCGTGGGGCATACGCACAACGGCAACTCGGCATAAAACGCAACGGCCTTGGCGATATCGAGCATTTTGCCGCCGCCAATACCCACTACCATGTCGCAATACTCGGCCTGGCTTCCTTAGCCATTTCGACAACGGCCTCTTCCGTACACGGACCGTCATAAATCTTAAAGAACGGCTCACTCAGATCGTCGTCCAGAAATCCATCGACGATCTGCCTGCACAGCCGATCCTCGGTGCCCTGGTCAAACAAGACATAGGCAGCGCAGCCCAACCATGACAAATACCTGCCTTGACGCGACAGTTCGCCCGGCCCCTGAACATACCGGCCGGGACCGCCGTAAACCATAGGAAGCGCCATACGAGAATCCGCCCTTCATCAAACAACGATTGGTGCAAAGTAACCTTGCCCCTTTGCACCATAGCAAAAAGGGGCAAAGCCATCTGTTGGCTTTGCCCCTTCCTTAGCTTGATTTACTCATCCATGAGATAGTAGTGGCCCAGCGCGTCGGCACCCAGGATGGCGTTTGCGACCATCTCGGGCGTCACCTCAAAGGGCATGTTGCACATGGTGTCATCGGGTGCGCAGGCGGCCTCGGCAACAATCATGGCCTTCTCGCGCGTAAGCTCGGCAACGCCAAGTTCCTTCATCGTGACCGGCAGACCCAGCTCAATGCAGAAGCCCAAGACTTCCTCGAGCTTCTCGGTCGGGGCATCCTCGAGTACCAGCTGGACGATGGTGCCGAAGGCGACCTTCTCGCCGTGATACATGCTGTGGCACTCGGGCAGCATCGTCAGGCCATTGTGGATGGCATGAGCGGCAGCAAGGCCCGAGCTCTCAAAGCCAATGCCCGAAAGCAGCGTATTGGCCTCGATGATGTGCTCGACGGCAGGCGTGAGCGCGCCCTTCTCCAGCGCGACCTTGGCCTTGACGCCATCGGCCATGAGCGTCTCATAGCAGAGCTTGGCGAGCGCCAGACCGGCCATTCCGCCCTTACCGCCGGCGCAAGTGCCACCGTCGGCATCGTGCGTTGCCTGGGCCTCGAAATAGGTTGCGAGCGCATCGCCCATACCGGAAACCGTCAGGCGCACCGGGCTCGCCGCGATAACCGTCGTATCCATAAGGACGATATTGGGGTTTGCCTTAAGGAAGAGATATTTATCGAACTGGCCGTCATCGGTGTAGAGCACCGAAAGCGCCGAACACGGGGCATCGGTCGAAGCAATGGTGGGGCAAATGATAACCGGGGACTCCAGGTAATAGGCGACGGCCTTCGCGGTGTCGAGGATCTTGCCGCCACCGACGCCGACGATGATGTCGCAACCGTTGTCGCGAGCGAGCGCAACCAGGCGATCGACCTCGCCCTTGGAGCACTCGCCGTTAAAATCCTCAAACAGCAGCTCGGCCTTAGCCTCGGCAAAGCCGCCCTCGATCTTGGCACCGACGCGCTTCTTGCCCGAAGGCGTCACGATGACGAGGGCCTTAGCGCCGAGCGGCTCGACATAGGAGCCGAGCTTGGCGAGCTCGTCCGGACCCTGGATGTACTTGCTGGGGCTATTGAAAATTGCAGCCATAACTATCCCATTCTCTAAAAAAGAAAGGGGCTCCGTACAGATACGTGCGGAGCCCCTCGTTACGATAACAAGAGTCGATTAGAAATCGATGTCGGTGTCGTAGTAGCAGGCCTTGAGGATCTTCTCGAAGTCGGCAGCCTTGGTCTCACGCGGGTTCTCGGGCGTGCAGGCGTCCTGCTCGGCGTTCGCGGCGATCTCGGGCAGCTTGGCGAGGAACTCCTCCTCGGAAACCATCTGCGGGTTCTCGGCGTCGACCTTCACGCCACCATTCGCGTAATCCTTGATGGACTGCGGAATGTTGAGCTGGTCGTTGAGGTCGCGAATCTTCTGGACGAGTGCAGCGATGAGCTCCTCGTTGGTCTCGCCGGGAAGGTGCAGGATCTCCTTGGCCACGTAAGCGTAACGCTCGGCAGCACGGGGATCCTTGGAGTTCCACTGAATGACCTTGCCCAGGTACATGGCGTTAGCGGCACCGTGGATGATGTGGCCGTTCTCGAAGGCAGCACCGGTCTTGTGAGCCATGGAGTGAACGATGCCGAGCAGGCCCGAGGAGAAGGCGATACCTGCGATGCACTGAGCCTCGTGCATGTGCTGACGGGCCTCATGGTCGCCAGCATAGGACTTGGGCAGCCACTCGACGATCTCGCGGATGCCGTGCAGGGCGTTGGCGTCGGTGAACATAGAGGCGCAGGTGGAAACGTAGGCCTCCATGCAGTGGGTCAGAGCATCCATGCCGGTGTGAGCGCACAGCTTGGCGGGCATGGTGTAGGTGAGCTCGGGGTCGACGATGGCGACATCAGGGGTGATGTTGAAGTCGGCCAGCGGGTACTTGATGCCCTTGGCGTAGTCGGTAATGACGGAGAACGCGGTGACCTCGGTAGCGGTGCCGGAGGTAGAGGAGATGGCGCAGAAATGAGCCTTCTGACGCAGCTCAGGGAAGCTGAACGGCTGGATGATGTTGTCGAAGGACTCCTCGGGATACTCGTAGAAGACCCACATGGCCTTAGCGGCATCGATGGGCGAGCCGCCACCGATGGCGATAATCCAGTCGGGCTCGAACTCGCACATGGCCTCGGCGCCCTTCATGACCGTCTCGATGGACGGGTCGGACTCGACGCCCTCGAACAGCTTGACCTCGAAGCCGCCTTCCTTAAGGTCGTTCTCGACGTCCTGCAGGAACCCGCCGCGGCGCATAGAGCTGCCGCCAGAAACGATGATGGCCTTCTTGCCCTTGAGGTTCTTCACCTCGTGGCGAGCGCCCTCACCAAAGTACAGATCGCGAGGATTGGTAAAACGTCCCATACTGTGCCTCCTAAACAAGCCCCTCTTAGACTTGCGTATATAACGGAGCACCCAATTGGCTCCGTTAGGACCGGTTTGCGCGTTGCCGGCGATGACAATGCGCGATGTCTAAACGTCTCAACGCTCAGACAAACACTATTTTACCGTTCTGGTTGGTCAGTTATTCACCTAAAGCCGCCAATGATGAAACGTTTTTTCTATCCCTGAAGACCCTTGTGCGGCATTCATACTCCCAAGCTGGGCAAACGTTTTATCAAGGTTGACTACATATCCCGGGCAGGACTGTGCCCCTCCAAAATATGCACCGTTCGCCGCCAAAAATCGACCGTTTGCGGCACCGTGATACCACTCGGCCGTCCATGGTGCCGACATTTGTGCGACATCCGACTTCGTGGTGCAAAGGTGCAAGTCCAAGTGCGGCACCCCCGGTGTGCCACATGCGGGTAAACTAGAACCTTATATAGAAACATCTGAACCCTAACCGCAGCAAAGGAGGCCCCATGGCATTCGATCCCATTCAAGAGGATTGCCATCGCCTCGTTCTTGAGGCCTTGCGCCGCGACAATATCCCGCTCACCGACGGTGCCGCCGTAGAGCGTCTGATGGAGCAATTCACCCGCAACCCCGCACCGCTCATCGTGCACGACCGCGACCGCGCCGGGCATCTGATTGCCAAGGTAGTCGAGGCCGTCGACTACCGCATTCCCTTTATCCCTGACGATGCCCAGGCAGAGCAGGAAGAGGCAGCTGCCGAGAACATGCTCCGCGAGGCGGCCACACTCGATCCGGCCAACTGGGATGCCCAGCGCATGCTGACGGCACTCACCGCCGAATCCAACGAGGAATACGTGCAGTATCTGGTGTCCAAGTGCGACGAGGTGGAGCACGATCTGGCGCTCAAGATCGCCTCGGCGCAGGACCCCTACGAGCGCGAGGCCGCAGGCGACCTTATGCGCCGCCCCTACCTGCGCTGGCTTGCCGCCCTTGCGTCACGCGCCCTCATTAGCGGACGCTACCGCATGTCGCTCGAAGCCGCAAATCGCAGCTTGGACTTTGCCCCCAACGATCCCGCCGGCGTCCGCCACACCGCGATGCTCGCCATGGCGAAGCTCGAATACCCCGCCGAGGAGCTCAAACGCTTTCGCTCTGCCCACTCCGTGCCCTATCTTGCCAACACGCCGCTGCGCCGTCGTCCCAAGGACGCGGAGCGCGACTTGGACCCGTGGACGCTCATCGCGCTGATGAGCACGGCTTGGCGCGAACTGGACTACGAGGGCGCCGAGCACTATTTGCGCATCCTCGCACGCTCGTGCCCGCACGCGGCCGAGGCGCTCTACTTCCAAACCGAGTTTCCCGATGGCGTCTATGCCCGCGTCAACGTGGGTGTGGGCTCCACTGACGAGCTTGTCCTTGCGCTGTCCGAGGCGACGCCGGTACTGCAGGAGGGCCTGGGCGCCCCCGACAACGCCAGCTTTGCCGCCTGGGTCGCCACCAACGACATCGTGCGCTCCCAGATCGACGAACGAATCCTGCGCGCGGCCGAACAGGGATTGCCGTTTAAGGGAGGAGACCTCTAATGGATCCGAGCGTCTACATCCCCGCCTACCTGGAGCGCACCTATCTGGCGTCGCACCCCGAGCTCACCGATGCAGCACGCGAGCTTGTCCATAACGACATTAGCGCGAATCCCCAAAAGTATGCGCAGTCCGAGCATGCCCAGGCGCTGCTGTCCTACGCCGGTGTTCATCGCCACCTGCTCGACGAGCTTCATCGCATCGAGGACATGGGCAGCGACGAGGAGTTCGAGCAGACGCGCAATCGTCTGTTCGACGACATGCGAGATGAGCTGCTCAAGATTGTCCGCGTCGATGCGCTGGCCGTCGATGCCCAGCTGCTCGCCATCATTTTGGCGGACACGCCCGTTGACGCCTGCCTGGGCGACCTGATGAAGCTCGAGGCGACCACGGCCGATTACCTGCAGCAAAGTGTGCCCGGGTTCGATATGGAGGCCCCACACTACTGGGCCAATAAGGTTTTGACGGACGGTGTGACGGCGGCAGATCTCACCGTGAGCGAACCGGCACTTATCGGGTGGCTCCACACGCTTGAGGCCATCTCGCATCTGTGCATGGCGAGCGCCCGCTACCGCGCTGCCGCCAACTACGCCCGCCGTGTTCTTAAGGCAGAAGGCTATCCCACCCGAGCTGCAGGCACCGTGCTACTCGCCCTCGCTCGCTTGGAAGACGAGGACGGCTTTTTTGCCCTGGCCCACCAGCTCGAGGAAGAGATCGGGGCTGACGCGCTCGAGAACTCTCCTTGGTACCTGCTCGCCCGCACGATTCTGCTGTTCAAAACAAACAAGATGCGTCCGGCGACACGCGCGCTGCGCGAGTTTGCCAACCGCTGCGAGGGCGGCGCGTTCTTCTTGCTGAACCCCATGTACCAGACGCCGTATCTTCCCTGCCGACCCGAGCCACGCGACCCCTGGGACCTCTCGCACCAGGCGGTTTGGGAAGCCGACGGCATTATCTCGGACACCCCCGACTTTGCCCCCTGGGCCAATGCCTGCGAAGACGTGTCGCAGCTTGCCCAGGAATTTGCGCGCCGCTACGGTTTTTAGTGACGCACTCGACCCGACCATGTCGTTTACGTTAGGAACGGTTTCATGAACCTCCGCTCATCTCTTGCCTGCACCTCGAGCGATATCGCCCGCTGGGGGCTGCGCTCCGTCCTTAAGCGCCAGGGCGGCGTACTCCCCGGCCGCATCGCCATGAAGATCGACCCCGAGCTGCTGAGCGACCTCGCCGGCCTTGTCGACCGCAGCGTGGTGATTACGGGTACTAATGGCAAGACCACCACTTCCAACCTCATCGCCGACGCCGTTGCTGCCAGCGGTGCTGCCGTGGTGTGCAACCGTGCCGGCAACAATATGGAGCCTGGTGTGGTGGGTGCTCTGCTCGAGGCCCGCGGCGGCCTTAAACACACCAGCAGCGGCAAGCGCGTGGGCGTTTTTGAGTGCGACGAGCTCTACACCGTGCGCGTCCTGCCCAAGCTCAAGCCGACGTACTTTGTGCTGCTCAACCTGTTCCGCGACCAGCTGGATCGCTATGGCGAAATCGATCACACCCAGGAGGTCATCGCCCACGCGTTGGAACTATCGCCGGCAACGACGCTCATCTACAACGCCGACGACCCGCTGTGCGCCTCGATTGCCGCGCGCGTTCCCAATGCGAGTATTGCCTTTGGCATCGACGGCGCCACCAACACCGAGTCCGACCGTATTAGCGACTCGCGCTTTTGCTCGCAGTGCAACGCCCCGTTGGAGTACGACTATGTGCAGTATGGTCAACTCGGCGCCTACCATTGCCCCTCGTGCGGTTGGGCACGCCCCGCACTGGTCCGCCGTGTGACGGGCGTGGAGCTCGGCTGCGACGGCTACGGCTTTGACCTGGTCTTTGGATCTGCGCCCGACGCGGCTGCCGCACACATCGCCACACGCTACAACGGCCTGTACATGGTCTATAACGTTGCCGCCGCCTTCTTTGCCGCGCACGAGTTGGGCGTGGACACGGCGCTTCTACAGCCTACGCTCGATGTCTATGTGCCCGCCGGTGGTCGTATGGGGCGCTGGGATATCGCCGGCCGCACCGTCGAGGCCAACCTGGCTAAGAATCCCGTAGGCTTCGATCGGCAAATCCAGTCCATCAAGACGGCAGGCGGCAGGCTCTGCGCTTTCTTCCTTAACGACAACGATGCCGACGGCCACGATGTCTCCTGGATCTACGACGTCGACTTCGAGCGCATCTCCGACACACCGGGCCTTGTCGCCTTTGCCGGAGGCACGCGTGCGCACGACATGCAGGTACGCCTCAAGTACGCCGGCATCGATGCCGCGATTATCTCGGACGTCGCGCAGGCAATTGGCGCCGTGGCAGACGAGGCCGCCAATGACACCTTCTACGCCGTCGCCAACTACACGGCCTTTCCGCCGCTGGTCAAGGAGCTCGACGGGCTGAAAGGTTCCACCGCCGACGCTGTTGCCGGGCGCGCCGTAGACCGTGCCGACGGCAGCGCTCTTCCTGTCGGCATCGCGCCAGTCGAGCTTTCGCGCCCGCTGCGCATCGTCTACCTGTATCCCGATGCCCTTAACCTCTACGGCGACGGCGGCAATGTCATCGCCCTCGAGCGCCGCTGCGCCTGGCGCGGCATTCCCGTGCGCGTGGACGAGGTCCGCATGGGCGAGGCGCTCGATCTCACCGATGCCGATATCGTCATGATGGGCGGCGGCTCCGACCGCGACCAACTGGCCGTGGCACACGAGTTGCTCGCTCAAAAAGACAAGGTCGCGGCCTATGTTGAGGATGGCGGCTCGCTGCTTGCCATCTGTGGCAGCTATCAGCTGCTCGGCCGTTCGTACTATATGGGCGAGGATCGCATTGAGGGTCTGGGGGTCATTGCCGCCGAAACCGTACGCGGCTCCGATCGCCTGATCGGCAACGTAGCCGTCAAGACCGACCTGGCACCCGAGCCCTTTGTGGGATTCGAGAACCACGGCGGCCGCACTCTGCTCGACGCCGACGCCACGCCGCTTGGAACGTCCGCCGTCACGGGCACCGGCAACAACGGAGACGACGGCTTCGAGGGTCTGATCTACAAGGGCGTCATCGGCACGTACCTGCATGGCCCGGCGCTGCCCAAGAACCCCGAGCTCGCCGACTGGCTCATCGCGCACGCCCTCGAGCGCCGCGGCGATGCACAGGCCACAGCCCTGCTGCCGCTCAAGTCCCTCGACGACACCTACGAGCACGCCGCCCACGACGCCGCCATGAAGCTCCTCCCCTAACGCCCCGCCACCACAAAGGGGACAGGCACCTTTGTGGTGGTTTTGACCCATCCCAGCGGTTTGTCTCAATCTGT